>CAYJGS010000134.1:0-6226 GCA_964369505.1 uncultured Desulfovibrionaceae bacterium
AGTTGCCCGCACTAGAACCTGAATCTAGCGTGTCTACCAATTCCACCACCCCGGCGCGAGATGAATATTTATGCCAAGCCATAGGCAAAGGCAAGTATTTTTTAATCCCAAAGCTTTTTATTGATCGCTCTTTCGGCCCACGCAAAAATAAGCAAAACCATTATTTGCCATGGATTTTGGCGAATATAAATTACGTCCGTCAAAAATAATGGGCGCCGTAAGCGTTTCTTTTAAGTATTTAAAGTCAGGATTTCTAAATTGATTCCACTCTGTTACCACAAGTAAGGCTGAAGCGCCTTGGCAAGCGTCATATTGGTCATCAACTATTTCCACAAGCGCATTATCGGCCAAAATGCGTGCTGCATTTTCGTGCGCCACAGGGTCAAAAGCGCGCACGCGCATACCCTTTGCGGTGAGTTCTTCAATAATATTTAAGGCTGCAGATTCGCGCATATCGTCGGTATTGGCCTTAAAAGCAAGCCCCCACATGGCGATGGTTTTTCCTTCTACGCCACCTTGTGGCTCAAAATATTCCATAATTTTTTTAGCCATGCTGACTTTTTGGCGCGCATTTACCCCTTCCACAGCGTTCAAAAGCTCTGGAATAACACCAGATTTTTGCGCCGTATGGATGAGTGCCTTCACATCTTTAGGAAAGCAAGATCCGCCATAACCTACGCCGGGATAGATAAATTGATAGCCTATGCGTGAATCTGAGCCAATGCCCATGCGCACATCGCGCACATCAGCACCCACATGTTCACAAATGGTAGCCACTTCATTAATAAAGGAAATCTTGGTGGCCAACATGCAATTGGCGGCGTACTTGGTCATTTCGGCACTGCGCACGCCCATGGTAATAATTTTTCCATGATTGCGGGTAAATGGAGCGTATAGCTCGCGCATACGGTCGGCAGCTTTTTCTGAAGATGTGCCTATAACCACACGGTCGGGCTTCATAAAGTCAAGCACTGCGTCGCCTTCTTTTAAAAATTCAGGATTTGACACTACTTCAAAGTTTATAACAGTTTGTCTTTCCACCAATTCTTTTTCAATAATGGCGCGAACCATGTCTGCCGTACCCACAGGCACGGTGGATTTATCCACTATAATGAGCTCATTGTGCATAAATTTACCAATGCTCGAAGCCACTTTTTCCACATAGCTTAAATCGCAAGAGCCATCTTCGCGAGAAGGAGTGCCCACGCAAATAAACACGATTTCAGCTTCTTTTAAGCCATCTTCCAAAGATGTGGTAAACACAAGGCGCCCATCATTGCGGCTGCGCTGCACCAAATCTTCCAAACCCGGTTCAAAAATATGCACATATCCGGCATTAAGCCTCTCTACTATTTGAGGATTTATGTCCACACACGTTACATTATTACCCATTTCGGCAAAGCAAGCAGCACTTACAAGCCCCACATAGCCGGTGCCCACAATACAAATATTCATACATGCCTCTTTATTTTAACATAATTTCTTTATTTTGTTACAAAGCCCTCTCTTGACGAAAAGGGCAATGCCTGTTCAAATAGCTCAAAACAATTAAGTGCGACAATTTACCCTTAAACGCCTTGTAAGGCAATGGAATAATATGATCTGCGGAATCGGCATTGATATCACAGAAATAGAAAGAATTGAACGTGTTTTTCAACGGCATGGCATGCGCTTTGTAGAAAAAATTCTGACCCAAGAAGAAATTGAAAGTTTGCAAAAACGCGGCACCATCAAAGCCCAAGCTCTGGCCGCACGCTTTGCCGCCAAAGAAGCGGCCGCCAAAGCCTTGGGAACAGGCTTTGACCATGGCATCACGCTAAAACATATGGCATTATTAAACGCGCCTTCCGGTCAACCGTACATGCACTTTTATGACCTTGCCAAAACAAGAATGCAAGAACTTGGCGCTAATACAATACACGTGAGCATTACCCACGGCCGCGATACCGCTTGCGCTGTGGTTATTTTGGAGAATGTATGTCACAGCTCATAGCCCATACACGCCCCCTACCCACAGCAGAAGAAATGCGCACTTGGGATGCCGCGTGCATTGCCAAAGAATTTGGCATACCCGAATTTACCCTCATGGAAAATGCCGCCCGCGCCGCCTTAGACGTCTTGTTATGCAATTACAAAAAAAGCATACGCGGCGCTTATGTTTTGCTTTTTATGGGCAGCGGCAATAATGGTGGCGACGCCGCTTGCCTTGCCAGGCATTTGCTTGATGTGGGTGCCCTGCCCTTGGTGCTACACACAAAAAACATACGCGCCTACACCGGCACCACAAGCAAACATGCAAAACTAGCTAAAACATGCGGTGTGCCCTTTGTGCCCGTGCCCAAAAGCTCCGCCCCCTTAAATCACAAGCATTGGCAACAGTGCCTAAAAAATATCTATGCGCCGTGGCAGCATCCGCACATTATCATAGACGGCCTTTTGGGCACAGGTTTTAGCGGCACCCTTAAACCAAGTATGCAGCACATTTTGCAAGGCATTGAAGATTTTTTTCTGCAAGGGCATAGCCCCTATGTATTAGCCTTGGATGTGCCAAGCGGCCTTGACAGCCAAAGCGGCACCCCAGCTCCCATAGCCTTAAAAGCCCATGCCACAGCATGCTTTGCCGCGGCCAAACCAGGCCTTATATTGCCCAAAGCCCGCCCCTATACGGGAAAAATACATGTGTGCAACATTGGTATACCTAAAAAAATACAAGAACTCCTTCCGCCAAGTTTTCGAGAGCTTAGTGGAGAAACCTTGGCGCAAATATTGCCACATCCCCCCAAGGATAGCCACAAAGGCACATGGGGGCATGTGCTTGTGCTTGGCGGATCACTTGGCTTAACAGGAGCCGCACACTTAACGGCCTTTGCAGCCCTGCGCAGCGGCGCCGGCCTTGTGACTGTGGCAAGCCCAAGAGCTCTTTGTTCTGAAATAAAACAAGGCCTTGCAGACATTATGACACTTCCCCTGAAAGGGGATAATACCGAAGAACACACATGGCCAAGCAATCTACCCAAAAACCTTGAGAAAAAATTGGAAACAGTTAACGCCCTTGCCATAGGTCCCGGCATGGGCACAGCTACAGATAGCACCGTGTCTTTTCTTAAAAAACTCTTGTCGCATGAAAAGCGGCCGCGCGCTATTTTTGACGCAGATGCTTTAAATATCATGGCAAAACACAAGGAATTACTTGGCTTTTTGCGGGCAGGTGATGTGGCAAGCCCACACCCCAAGGAAGCAGCAAGACTTTTGGGTTGTAGTACGGAGGAAGTGCAAAAAGACAGGCCAAAAGCCTTACGCGCTTTAATAGAGCTTTGCCCTGCCCCCGTGGTGTGGATATTAAAAGGTGCCGGCTCGCGCATGGCCTCTAAAGAAAGCCCCATATATATCTTGCCTTACGATATACACACACTGGCCGTGGGCGGATCCGGCGATGTGCTCACCGGGTGCATAGCTGCCCTATTGGCGCGTAATCAGGCTGCAAACAATGCCCTTTGCAGCCTTTTGGCCACAGCCCTTGGTATTTTAGCCCACGCCACAGCCGGACAATTGCTCTTAAAAAAATTCCCTTGCGGTGGCTGTATGGCTCAGGATTTAGCTCAAACCCTACCCCTTGCTTTGATTAAAAAAAATCAACTTTTGGAGTATGCACATGCACAGCATGGAACTTAACGATATAGCCGCCACCGAGGCTTTTGGCCAAAAGCTTGGTGCAGCCATACACCATTTTTATCAAAAAAATATGGCACTTCCCTTTGAGGCACTGCTTTTGCGCGGCCCCCTTGGCAGCGGTAAAACAAGCCTTACGCGAGCCTTGGTAACAAACTTGCCAGGCGGCGCAGAAGCTGAAGTATCCAGCCCAAGTTTTACACTTTGCAACCATTATCCCACTTTGCCAAACATAGTTCACTGCGATTTATACAGAGAAAGCCATAGCTTGCCCGATGAAATATGGGATGCCTTAGAAGCTCCACAAACGCTTTGTATAATAGAATGGGCTGAACACCTACCAAAAGAGGCCTACCCTAAGGATTTTCTAGACATTTGTTTTGAAATGCGCGATAATGCGCGGCTGGTTATGGTAACGGCAGAGGGCAAAAATGCCGAACTCTTGCTGCAAAATATACATTTAACCTATTAGCATAAAACTAATACCCCGGACAAGAACATGAAAATCCTTGTGCAAAAATTTGGTGGCACTTCTGTGGCCAACCTAGAATGCATGAAGCAAGTGCAAGAAAAAGTTACGGCCGGTCTTGCCCGAGGCTACAAAATGGTGGTGGTGCTTTCGGCTCGTTCCGGAGAAACCAATGCCTTGTTGAGCCTTGCCGATACATGGTCTGCAACACCAGATCCTGCCGAATGCGATGCCCTTGTTTCCACCGGTGAACAAGTGTCCATTGCGCTTTTTACCATGCTGCTTAAAGACGCCGGTATAAAAGCACGCTCTTTGCTTGGTTCGCAAATACCTATTCTTACTAATGATGACTATGGCAATGCGCGTATTCTTTCCATAGACAGCAAAGCTTTATACAATTATTTGGAAGAATATGACGTGCTTGTGGTGGCCGGTTTTCAAGGCTACACTGCAGATCACCGCATAACCACCCTTGGTCGTGGTGGCTCTGACACTTCTGCCGTGGCTGTGGCTGCTGCCCTTAATTCGGCTGAATGCGAAATATACACCGATGTAGAAGGCGTTTACACCACCGATCCCAACATTTGCTCAAGCGCTCGCAAAATGGACGTGGTGTCTTATGATGAGATGCTCGAAATGGCCAGCATGGGCGCAAAAGTCTTGCATATCCGCTCTGTGGAATTTGCAAAAAAATACAAAGTTCCCGTGCGCGTTCGTTCAACTTTTACCGATAATCCCGGTACCTTGGTAACTCAGGAGGATTCTACTATGGAATCTGTGCTCGTTTCTGGCATTGCTTATGATAAAGATCAAGCTCGTGTCACCTTAAGCGGTGTACCCGATAATCCAGGCATTGCCGCAGCCATTTTTGGCCCACTTTCTGAAAATGGCGTCTTGGTGGATATGATTATCCAAAATACAAGCCGCGATGGCATAACAGATATGACTTTCACCATTTCTCGCAAGGATTTGCAAAAAACCTTGTCAATCACCGAAAAAATAGCCCAAGAAATTAAAGCAAAAGGCGTTTTTCACGACACAAATGTGGCTAAAGTTTCTGCCATTGGCGTTGGCATGCGCAACCATTCCGGTGTGGCAGCTTCGGCCTTTGAAGCCTTGCAGCAAGAAAATATAAATATATTGATGATCAGCACCTCTGAAATTAAGATTACCATTCTCATTGAAGACAAATACGTGGAACTTGCCGTGCGCATTCTGCATGACAAATTTGGCCTTGATTGGGATATAGGCAGCTAATTTTACATTTACGCAAAATTTTTGCCAAAGATTTTACGGCCCATACAATCTTACTTTTGCAATAAAAAGCAGGATTGTGTGGGCTTTTTTTATTTGTAAGTAGCTTGCGAAGCGCTGCCCCTCTACCTTAGCGTAAAAAACGATACCACAATCTTATGTACAAAGAGTTGTTTTCATTTGTCATTGCGAGAAAAAGCGCTGCAAGGTTTGCGTTCAACGATGAGCTTTCTTAGCGCTTTTTCGTGGCAATCCATGCCTTTTAAGCTTGGATGAAGGGGTGCTTCTCCCATAACAATTTGAAATCCATGGATTGCATTGTCTGCAACAAGCTCCTTCGGAGCAGTGCAGACTGGATTGCCGCGTCAATTCACTACGTTCTTTCCTCGCAATGACAAATAAAAACAACGCCTTAAATAGAAGTCGGCAGTTACTCTCTTTGTATCGTAGTTTTTGAAAAGCACGAGTTGCCTTTCATGCGAAGCGCTGCCCCTCTACCTTAGCGCAAGGAACGATACCACTGCTTTTCATACAAAGCGCTGTTTTTTATTCGTCATCACGAGGAATGGCGCTTCGGTGCTTACGTTAAAAAATGGCTCTAGTAGCGCCATGACGTGGTGATCCATCTTGAGGACTCAGGTAAAGGGATGGTTTCTTTATTAAGATTTAAAAGGCATGGATTGCATTGTCTGCAACAAGCTCCTTCGGAGCAGTGCAGACTGGATTGCACCCTAAAGGGCATAAACCGCGTCAATTCACTACGTTCTTTCCTCGCAATAACAAATAAAAACAACGCCTTAAATAGAAGTCGACAGTTACTCTCTTTGCATCGTA
>CAYJGS010000135.1:0-6184 GCA_964369505.1 uncultured Desulfovibrionaceae bacterium
GGTCTTGTGGCATATAATTTTTACGCCAGCCTACATGGTCATCCATAAGCTTAGAAAGTGTATTTTTGTAAAAGTCAATATTTTCACCTCTGTCACCAAGAAAAAGAGCTTTTAAGTCAATGTCTATTTTATTTTTCATAAAATTCTCCCCTTATAATTTCATTCTATTGCTCAAAGTTGAATATATTCAAAAGCTTGACAAAAGCAAATAGCACGATTTTGCTTAAAAATCAAACACAAACCTTTATAGTTCATTAAAATGCACCATGTATAGTCCAAAAGCGCCCCATTAATTTAGCGCAAGCTGCATTATGAGGTACGTTCTAATGATGATAAGGGGAATTGTGCAATATGGCTTCTGCCCTGTACAATTGCTCAAGTAAAAGCACTCTGGCCAGTTCATGGGGCAAGGTCATGGGCCCAAGCGACATGAGAAAATGGCTTTTTTCTTTCACTTCCGGCGCAAGGCCAAAGGCTCCGCCGATGATAAAGCAAGGCTTTTTAGTGGCATTTTCTGAATGTTTAGATAAAAAAGCGGCAAATTCTTTGGACGTAAAAGACTTACCCCTTTCATCAAGACATATAATATAATCCGTAGGTTGCAGGGCTTGGATGAGCTTTTGCCCTTCTTCGGCATTTCTTTCTTGGGGCGGAAGGGCAGAATTTCCATCTTTCACAATGCACTCTTGTATGCTACGCCAATGTTGGATACGCTGCACATAGTGTGCGGCGGCTTCTTTCCAATAGGGCGTTTTGAGCGCTCCCACTGTGACTAAACGTAAGGTTTTTTTGGCCATGAATAATCCCCATTTTGATGTGCAGCAAAGAATACGGACTTTTTCTGAAGCCGTCCAGCTTCTTAAAAATGGCTCTTTACTTGTGTATCCTACCGAAACATTTTTTGCCGTGGGCTGCAATATGTGGAATGTGGAAGCTTTGGCCAATATTTATACTGCCAAACAGAGACCGCAAAAACGCCCCTTGCCTCTTTTGTGTGCGCATATGCAACAAGTAGAAAGCATAAGCCATTTGCAAGATATGGAAAAAAAGCTTGTGCAAGACTTTTGGCCGGGCCCGCTGACACTTTTGTGTAAGGCAAAAAATACAGTGTCGGAGCTTATTACGGCGGGCACAGGAAAGGTGGCTGTGCGTATTTCGCCACACCCCATAGCACGCGCCTTGGCTGAAGTTGCTCCTCTTGTGTGCAGTAGCGCCAATATAAGCGGCGAAGAACCCACCACAGAATATACGCTTTTATCTGCAAAAATGCTCGCAAATGTACAAGGACTTTTGATAGACGGCCCAAAACCTCAAGGGGGCTTGGCTTCAACTATTGTAGAAGTGCTTGAAAATAATACTCTTCATGTGCGCCGCCAAGGAGCACTGCCCATACAAGATCTGCAAGCAAAGGGTTGGCACGTTATAACCTAGCGTGTGTTTTCGTAAGTGGCTAAGGGGGGCTTGCGGTTTTATCTCGCGGCGGCGGATAAAAACAGTGAGTTAGCGCTCACCTTCCCCCCTTGCCGAATGGCTGTAAGGGGGGTGCGCGGAGCAGGAGCGTTTAGCGGATGCGATGCGTGGGGGGATCCCTTCCGAGCTTCCGCTTTTTTGCCACATTACAAAGATACGTTGGTAAGCTAAACTGTCTTACTGTTAGCAAAAAAGCGGATGGTTGGTTTTTGGTTAATTTTAGGAATTTTTAGATTTTTCTATGCGCACAAGGAAGAGGGAATTTTGCTGCGTAAATGTACCAAAGTACATGCGTACAAGCAAAATTTCATCTGACGCAGTGCGCATAAAAAAGATAAATTTCGCGAAAGTAAGCAAAAGAATCATCTTAAGCCTGACCTTATTAGCTCACAGCGGCGCACAGGATATAAGCGAAAGCAAGTTTCATTTATGCGCCTTGCTCGCTCAATAGTACGACTTTCTGAGTTAAAAAGGCATGGATTGCCACGCTACCTATCCGTAAAAGCTCACTATCGTTCGCTAACGGCTAGGGGCTCGCAATGACCTTCGTTGCATCGGAAGTCATTGCGAGGAGACCCGAGGAACGAGGGGTGACGCGGCAATCCATAAAATTTTAGCCAAAAGACAAACAACTCAGAAAGTCGTACTCAATAGCTCGCTAGCGCTCGAGCTTCCTGGCAGGTTGTAGTAGCGAATACACACTTATATCTTAACACAATTGCAAAAAAGCGTTTATGTGAATACACTCTAATTCTTACGCCACACAATATAGCGCGCAAAGAAAAAGTTAATTATGGAGCCTATAACTACGCCCGATGTGGCAGAAAGTAACCAATATAAACCATGGTCGTTTAAAAAATCCGCTGTGGCTATATTAACAAATGCTCCCAACGCGCACGCAATGCCAAATTTTCCAAAGCCTATGGCAAAGGCTTTGCCGCGTAGTCTTTTTTCTTGGAATGTGAATAAGTTATTGCATACATAGTTGGAAAACATAGCAATGAGCGTGGCCAAACTTTGCCCTGCCAAAAAGGAAAAGCCAAAAACGTGAAGAAAAATGTACAGACTGACCAAATGTACAAGCACGCCCAGCAGACCCACAAGGCAGAACATGATAAATTCTATATGGATAAGCCAAGATGCGTATTTGAATAATAAAAGACGCAAAAAATCTAATATAACGGGTACACCGAGTTTTGTTTCCCCCACTTGGCGTTCTTTAAAAACATAGGGAACTTCTTTAATGGTCAGATTGATATTGGGCTGTGTGAGGATATCAAAAAGAATTTTGAAGCCGCGTACTTGAATTTTAGTGGCCACAGTATCTATGATATCACGGTGCAAGGCAAAAAAACCACTCATGGGATCAGAGCAGGGTACTTGCATACATTTATGGGCCAAAGTGGTGGCAAATCTGCTGATTCCCACTCTTTTGGCATCCCAGCTTCCCATGCCGCCTTCTTCTAAATAACGGCTACCCACCACAAGATTAGCTTCTTTACTTTGTAACAAATCAAACATTTGCAGTAATTTATTTTCATCGTGCTGTAAGTCTGCGTCCATAACGGCAAGATAGGTTGCGGTGGTGGAGAGCATGCCTTCAACGCAAGCCGAAGCTAATCCGCGGCGTCCCACACGGCGTATATAGCGTATATACGTGTATTGCCTGGCAAGGGTGTGTAATTCGTCTAGGGTGCCGTCTTTGGAGTCGTCGTCCACAAAGATAAGCTCCCAGCTTTTTCCGGCAAAAAGCTTTTCTAAGCGTTTTGCCAATTCGCTGACATTACCTTTTTCATTATATGTAGGTACAATAATAGCAAAATCTACCATGATAATCCTGTGTCTTTTTGTATTGTAGAAGAATTAATATCTTTAGAGGCAAAAACTAAAAGCTCCTGCGATGCTGTAATGCATACAAGACTTTTGTTGGCATACAGTTTTTTTGCTAATTCTTCAGCACTGTTATTAGGGTATATGGAAACATGAGGGGCCAGAAGAATAATGCTGTTGGTAAAGATTTTGTTGCTTTCGTCCAAAAGCAACATGCGGGTATTTTTACGCAAAGCAAAATGCGATCCTATGCCTGTGGTGGTGTAAAGAATCAGATCAGGAGAAAGGTTTTTATAGGGCAATATTTCTTTGTGTAATTGATGTACAGAGGTATTGTGTATTGCCTTTGTGATGGCGTGTATGGGGATATATTTATGGGCAAAGTTCGCTAGAGCAACAATGCTGATACAGGCTAAAACCGTGAGGATTTTTTGCGGTACTTTTTGGAAATATTGTGTTTGCATAATAAATAAAAGCCCATGGACAGATGCGGCAAAAAAGAAAATATTTGGCATATCTTGATATTGGTGTGTAAACTGGAACATGGCACCGCGGTTGCTCATAAGATTAACAGCTATGAGGGGTAAAGCTGCACAAAAGGCAAAAGCGGCTTTTTTGCCACCAAGGGGAAGCAAAAACCAAGATGCTATAAAAATAAAAATATAAGCAACTTTTTCTTTTAAAAAGAGCCCTGGGGATAATAAGGTATCATACATATAGCCTTTGTTGAGGCTGAATGCCGGAATGAATACTTTGAGAGCTAAAATGAAATATATACTACTGCAAAGGCAAAGCGCAAAACCAAGGGATCGATGCTTGGTTACCAAAAAAGCGTAAACGCCAACGCTTGCCACCGCCACAATGCCTCTTTCTTGAGATAAAGCAATAATACAACAGCAAAGACAAGTGAGCCAAAGTTTTTGGCTATGCAAAAAATAAAGAGCCAATAAAATGCAAGGCGTGATGAGCGTTGTCATATGCACTTGGAAAGCAAGCGGTGCCAAAAAGCCTTTGGAAAAAAATAAGGCTAGCAATAAAAATAAGGCGGGTAAGTGATAGTTTTGTAGACCTGCTTCTGCCCAAATTTTTTTGACAAAGAGTGGTATAAGAAAAAGCACCGAACTTAATGCCAAGCCGGTGAGTATGGCATATGTGTAGGGCGAAGGGAATATATAAAAAATTGGGGCTATCCCTGCTATGAGCAAGGCCCAGTGATCACCTAAAAAATTTTCTCTGAACGAATCGGCATAAAAAGAGGCTAACCAGCCGTCTCCTTGAGAAAAATTCCATGTAATATTGGTAAATAGTCCATAATCAAAGACATTGGCGTCAAAGTTATACACATCACAAATGGCACTTGCAAACACAAAAAAAGCAAGCACTGCTGGGAAGTAATAGTGCACTGTGTTGTGTAAGAATTTTGATGTATGCATAGCAGCCTGTTGAAAAAGTCGTTTCAAACAAAATGTTTTTAAAACAAACCAAAATCTTCGTTCTTCTCAGGCAGTTCAAAAAGTGTAAGATGCAAGAAAGATTGCTTTTTTTGAGGAAGCATTGGGCTCTTATGGCCCATGCAACGAACAAAAAAGTAATCTGCCGACGCAGATTGCACTTTTTCAACAGCCTGATAGGTTGTCTCGCGAAAATAGAGTGGTATACCATAATAAAACTGGAGAAGAGTACACATTCTTTTTGGGGCTTGCAATGAAATTTTTCGAACAGATTTTTTCGGACAGACTTGTATGGATGAGGTATAGAACATAAGGAGTTTTTAGGAAAATCTAAAAAATCCCCAAAAACTCCTTAAGGTGTTATAGTTATGTGGCTATTCTGCTTTGGCAGCAAGCTTTAAAATAGAAATAACATGCTCGCATGTTTGTTCAATATGTTCTGCCTTAATAAACTCTTCTGTAGTGTGTTCCTTAGACATGCCTGTACCAAGCGGCACTGCGGGTAGTCCATAAGTATTGAAATTATTAGCGTCACTGCCACCGTCTGTGGCCTCAATGCTAACGGGTAGTCCAATGTTTTCAGCAGCTTGTTTAGCCAATTGGATCAAGGGCAAATTGGGGTCTAATGAATAAGCGCCACAGCTATTTTTTATATCTATGCTTATTTCTGCCTTAAACTCTTTGGCAGTATCTTCAAAGGCTTGCACAATTTCTTTGCTGATTTTTTCTAAAGAATCGGCATTACGGCTTCTGGCTTCGCACACCACTTCGGCATAATCGGCCACAATATTGGTGGCACTGCCGCCCTTAATGGGCCCAATATTGGCGGTGGTTTCTTGGTCACGGCGCCCTTGGGGAAACTTGGTTAAGGCGTGAGCAAGCACATAAATGGCGTTGATGCCTGATTCTGGGGCAAGGCCTGCATGGGCTGCTTTGCCGGTAATTTTTACCGTGAACTTATTGATACCCGGGGCTGCGTTGATAATTTTACCAGGCGCGCCGCTGCAGTCGAGCACATAGCCAAAATCAGCCTTGATTTTGCTTTTATCCATATTTCTTGAGCCACTGACACCACTTTCTTCAGCCACGGTGAAAATAACTTGCACATGACCATGGGGCACATTGTCTTCTTTCATGCGGCGAAGAGCTTCTAAAATGGCAATAACGCCGGATTTATCATCGCCACCAAGGATAGTATTTCCCTTGGACGTAATAATGCCGTCTTTAAGCACAGGTTCCACGCCAATACAAGGGCTTACACAGTCCATGTGGGCACTGAGCATAATGGTGGGAAGTTCATCGGCATTTTCGGCTGTGCCTTTTAGATATGCAAATATATTGTTGGCATTGCCGCCAATAAGCTCTCCGGCTGTATCTTCGGTAATGGAGTCAAAGCCAAGTTCTTGTAATTTTGCTTTGACATGCTTTGCCAT
>CAYJGS010000136.1:0-6150 GCA_964369505.1 uncultured Desulfovibrionaceae bacterium
TATTTTGGGGGGGGGGGGGGGGGGGCGGGGCCCCCCCCCCCCCCCCCCCCCCCCCCCCCCCCCCCCGAGACTTTGTCACCAAACTGAGAACAATAGAACAATGTTTATACATTTTTCTATGCCAACTAAATATAATTATTTACAGTGTACTGCCTTTGTGGCATCATAATCTGAACTAGGGGAGCCTTGTTTTATCTAAGATATAAGCAAGGCTGAGAGTGGAATAGTTCCAGACCCTTTGAACCTGACGCAGATCATGCTGCCGTAGGGAAGTGCGCTTTTGCTTTTTTTTGCTCTTTTGCTCTTTCTTGGGGCTTTCTTGCTGTATATTCTGCGTTAAAAAAATCGTAGGAATGTATATGTCTATTTTTACAAAAAATATTGCCTTGGCACAGTTGGCCGAAGAATTTTTGCCAAGTCTTTGCATAGAAGAAGGCCTTGAAGAAAATGCTGTGCGCGCCGCCATTGAAGCGGGCAGCATGGTATTGCTTGGTAATCCTGCGCATAAAAATGTGCGCCCCATATGCATTGGGCAACCTGCGCGGGTGAAAATCAATGCAAATCTTGGCACTTCCCCTTTAAACCATTGTCCCCACACAGAAGCAGAAAAATTACAAACAGCTATAAAAGCCGGTGCGGACACGGTGATGGATCTTTCCATTGCCGGCGATTTAGACAGTTTGCGCGAAAATATGCTTAATAATTGTCAAGCGCCCTTGGGCACTGTGCCCATTTATGCTGTGGCGCAGCAAATTTTGGATAAAGATTTGCCCATAGCCAGTATGAAAGCGCAAGATTTGCTTGATGAAATAGCCAAACAAGCCCGCCAAGGTGTGGACTATATGACCATACACTGCGGCTTAACGCGTCGTGGGGCAGAACTTGGCGATGCTAAAATGGACGCCTATGGGGGCGGACGCGTTATGGGCATTGTATCACGTGGTGGTGCCATGATGGCCAGATGGCAGCTCGAAAATAATGCTGAAAATCCTTTGCTTACGCATTTTGCCGAAGTGCTAGACATAGCCAGAGAATATAATGTGACCCTTTCCTTGGGCGATGGCTTGCGGCCCGGAGCCGGTTGTGATGCCGGAGATGCAGCGCAATATGAAGAAGTTATCACCTTGGGGCAACTTGCCTTACAAGCCAGAGCGCATGGGGTACAAGTGATGATTGAAGGCCCAGGCCATGTGCCTTTGCATGAAGTAGAGGCGCAAATTCAAACCATCAAGCGCTTGACCTATGGCGCGCCGCTCTATGTGCTGGGGCCTTTGGTGATAGACTCAGCCGCCGGTTATGATCATATGGCAGGAGCCATTGGCGGGGCATTGGCTGTGCGGGCCGGCGTGGATTTTTTGTGTTATTTAACGCCTGCAGAACACCTGACCTTGCCGGATGTGGCTGACGTACACGCAGGAGTTATGGCTTCGCGCGTGGCCGCTCAAGCTGGAGAAGTGGCACTTGGCCGTCCCCTAGCTTTGCAAAGAGAAAAAGCCATGAACGAGGCGCGCCGCGCTTTGGATTGGGAAGGCATGGCCAAGGCTGCCCTTGACCCAGAAGCCTTACATACAAGGCGCGAACCGCATAAGCAAGAAGAAGTGTGTGCCATGTGCGGCAAATTTTGTGCGGTAAAAATGCTGCGCGACAGCGAATATTAATAGTGTAATAAAAATTATTTTTTCATAAGGGCAGAATACATTCTGCCCTTTTTTATGTTGTTTTATTAACGTGTTAGAAGTTTTATAGAGAGTTTGTTGTTTGCTGATTCTTTTAAAATGTGCTCTTTAGAAAACTTTTAAAAAACATTTATACCTTGCTAATGTGGTGTTGTGGGTGATATTTAATGAGATACAAAAATCAGATGATTATAGCGATTACTGTGAGGAAAAAGTATGAACATAAAAAAATTGTTTGATGCCGTGAGTGCTTCTTTAAACATAGACGCATTACGATTAGAAGAAAACAGTGAAGTAACGCTAGCCTTTGATGATGTCATTGTTTCTGTGCAAACAAGTGAAACTGACATTATTTTTCTCTCAAAAGTTGCCGACCTGCCAAGTGTAATTGATGTCGCATTTGATCAAGCTCAGGAAGATTTTTGTGAATTTTTACTAAAGATTTCTAATTTCGGCAATTTAGATGTGTATGTGGGGCTTGATCCAGTGCAAAAGTGCTATACCTGCACTTCAAAACTCTATCTGTACACCGTGGATGCGCAAAAGGTGATTTCCCAATTGGAAAAGCATATCAACACTGTGGAAGCAATAAGATTGGCTTTGCAAGAAAAAGACATGATGTTTGTAGAAAAATCAGCCTTTCCCTTAACAGATCAAGTATAGGAAATATCTATGAATATGCAAGTATTACTTCCCATGCTGCAAGAAGCTATGGGTTTTGAAAAACTTCATACCGATGCAAATAATGCCATAACCTTCAATTTTGAAGATGTGTATATAACAGCTCAAGAACATGAAGAAATTTTTTTACTTGTTACGCGTTTGTGTGATGTACCCCATGATCCTAAGGACATTTTTTCCTTGGCCTTGCAAGAAAATAATTATGCCATCAATGAAGGCTATGTGAGTATAAACGTAGGGAATGCATCATTCATATTCACAAGCAAAATTCCTACGCATATGCTTTGCAATGAAGTTTTTATAAAAAAGTTTCATAAACATATAGATGCAGCGCAAAAAATACGCACCAAGCTTTTACAGCATATGAACCGTGTTGCACCGCAAGCTGCGGCCACTGATGGGCATAAGCCTTTTTCAGCACATATGGCTACTTTGGGAAGAGTTTAATATAATTGGTAATTAATAAACAGAGGAAAATACCATGGCAAATGTAATGGACGGAAATGCTATCACCCGTATGGCAAATCAGCTCGGTCGCATGGGTGATGAACACGTACAACTGAACAATCAAGGTACAGGCATTGTTCGCTCAAGCGGATCTGTTTTTGGAAGGATGATAAACTGGATATCCTCTACCTTTTCTAATCACGAGGCACAAAAAAATTTAGATTGCCTCACCTTTGTACGAAATAGTGTCCAAGCAAATATGGGTGATGCCTATTCTGAGTTGTTTAATGTGAAGATAGGGGATGCTATACTTAAGGGCAAACCTGTTTCGGGCAGGGAAGTGGCCGTTGCTTTACGCGAACTTACTGCAATGAAAACAGAAAATGATTCAATTGCCCTAGAAAATGCAATTCAAACTAACGAGCGTATCATAGACTCGCTCTTTAATCCCATGAATGCTACAATGCGTGAAAAGATGACGCCTTATTTAGCGCAGCGTGGCTTTACCGTAGAAAATTTTCCGAAAGAAGCCATGGACAATTTTGTGAGGGCGCTTAACACTCATGCAGAACTATATTCAACTGACAACTTGATTGCAGTCGATGACGCCAGAGTTATTGGCTTTATTGATAATGCTATAATCGAGTCAGTAAATGAAGCCATAGGTATAAAAGGTGAAGAGCTTGTGGCAAATGTAGATCCGTCAATTAAAGCCCAGCTTGAAAGCGCGCTTACAAAACATGGTTTAACAGGGAAAATTCCTGATTGCCTTGTTAAAGAATATGCAGATCAAGCTAGCAGGAGTATGTATTTATCAGTTAGTGAGGTGCCTGGCCAAATTCCTACACAAGAAGTGGCAAATGCGCAAGTTGCAAAAAAGGTGAGTAAATTTGCAGAAAATATAGGCGTATTTAATGAAATAAATCTTCCCTCTGACATAAAGGCGCATTTAATAAAAAGTGTATTTGAATCCAGAGCGGTTTCAAAAAATCTTATTGACGCTTCAGCTGCATGCTTGACTGAGGAAAATATAGAGACAGTGCGTACTCTTTTTGCACTCGGGAATGGTAGTAAGCCTTTATCTTTAAAAACGGAGATGTTGGCTTTGGAGGAAAAAATACGTGCAATGAATATTGCTGCCCATGAAAGAGATCGAACTTCAGGCGCAAATGAAACCGATGCCTTACAGCGTATTGTAATTGGTGCATTCCATAACATCATCACTGAAGCATCGCCGGCCGGCTCCATGAGAAATGCACTTGCGCTGCGCACAGCGTATGATTTACAAATAGAAGACAATAATGCGCAAATACCTGAAGATGAGATAAGCGCCTTTAAGCTGGCTAAAAATTTAACGATGATGCACATGATCCAATTTGCAGAAGGACCAGTTGAAAGGAATAACATTGACTTTTATTCTCGCGAAATTCCAGACGGTATGCTTTTCCCCGACGACCTTGTAGCCATCGAAAAGGCAAATTTGGGTAAATCCACCTATGCTCCCACAGTCATAGGCGAAAACAAAGAGAAGGTAATAAACTTTTTGCAGGCGGATAAAAATAATTCCCCAAGTAAAACCATAGAAGATGGAGTGACAAGTCAATTAGCGCGTTATACAGATGCCTTGAATAAACTTCACCCAGACACGCCAGAGCATAAAAATATAGCAAAAGAATATAATGCATTCGTTGAAAAAATTAGCTCAGAACTCAATACGTATTTGGCTCCATTTTCTGAAGTTTTTATCTTAGACTTTTCAAGAGGCATACAGCTTTCTGTAGACGGCACTTTCTTAGCAAACTTACGTGATTCAGACTCAGATCAGACAAAGCTTGAAAAAATGCAAAATCTTGTAAGTTGTTTTCCTAATCGTGCCACAGCAGCAAAAGTTCTTCGAGAGCTACATCAAAATTGCTTTAATTCAATGTATCAAGCTTTACAGCTTAACAAACAAACTACAGATGCTACCGTTGATTTTCTTACTGCAGAAGCAAAAACTATTGCGCAAGAAATGAAATTTGAAGTTACAACCAATAGCGATGGTACATTTAGTGTCAAGGCACAATTGGCACACCAAAAAACCTCTGGCGATAGCGTGCAAGCAAAGTTGCAACTACACATAAGCAATGTAGCAGATGCAAAGCCCACAATTACAGTGCTTGATGCTGACATTGCTATACGCAAATAGTGCGTAGGTATACGATAAGGATTTGTTAAGTAGAAATAATGCAAAAGATAAAAACAAATATACGGTTTGTAAGAGAAAAATCTTTCTCGCCATGGCGCGTGGTGGATGCTTGCTTGCTTGTGCTCATAGTATTTTTGGGCGTGCATTTTTGGCAAGAAGCCACAAGCAATGGTTCTCTGCCAAAAGAATGGCAATGGGGGAAGATTTCTAATTATATTGCATGGCAAGACCATGATGGCTGGCATATGGGTCTTTTAACCAAGGGTTTTTTGACCACATTGCGCCTTGGCATATGGGCAGGTCTTGTGGCACTTTTGGTGGGCGTGTCTGTGGGTGTTCGCTTAACAAGCAAAAGGAAAAGCCTTGGTAATTATTTGCTCTATAGCATCGTGGTTTTTTTGCGCAATACTCCACCTTTGGTGTTGCTTTTTTTGCTTTATTTTTTAGCCAGCGAACAAACTGTGGCCTATCTTGGTGAATGGGCCAGACAAGCTTCACCCCCCGTACAAGATTTTTTAAGCATTACTTTTGCCACACCGGACGCTGTGGATAAAATGCTTGCGGCAGTACTTACGCTCGGCTTGTACCAAGGTGCCTACGTAGCAGAAATTGTGCGTGGCGGATTGCAAGGTTTACCCCAAGGGCAATGGGATGCTGCAGCAGCCCTTGGTTTTTCGCGTTGGCAGCAATTTCGTAAAGTGCTTTTGCCCCAAGCCTTGCCAAGCATGTTACCGCCACTGGCAGGACAGTACGTGTCTGTTTTTAAAGACTCTGCCCTAGCTTCTCTTATTTCGGTACCTGAGCTGACATTCCAAGGTATGGAAGTTATGGCAATTACCCGTCGCCCCTTTGAAAGCTGGGTATTGGTAGCCGCATTATATCTTGGCATATCACTTGTTTGTACGCGCCTTTTCCAACGCTTAGAAAATAAGCTTGTTTGGCATAAAGCAAGATCTGTATAATGTAATGTACTTTCGCGCAAAGTGCTGACAAAGCCATAATGCAAAAAGGCTTTGTAATATGTACAAAGAAAAATTCAAAATTTGAATTTTAAGGCTTTAAAAAGGCGTTATGAATCGTGTTTTTTGAAATATTAAATGCGGCAAATTTTATATTTCAAAGATAAGCTGTTGCCGCAATTAAAGTTTTTTTTGGAGG
>CAYJGS010000137.1:0-6102 GCA_964369505.1 uncultured Desulfovibrionaceae bacterium
GGAAACATAGAATGTTAAAAAAGCTCTTTTGTATTATCATAAGCGTATGCCTTTTGCACATATCCACACTCAGTTTGGCTAAAGCAGAATCGGAAACCTTGCATAGCGTCATAGACATGCGCGGAAAAAAAGTCAGCTTTCCCAAAAAACTCACCCGCATAGCCACCATTGACGACGGTTTTATAGAAGGTATTATGACCCACCTTGGCGTTATTGATACGGTGCATGTTATCGGTTCATGGTCCATGAAGCGCGACTATGCATACACGGTACCCGGTGCGCAGGGGCAAGAGTATACATATGCCGGATTAAACACCATGAAATTTTTACACCCTTGGCTTGACGACTTGGTATGTATAAATTCACCCCAAGGCAATGCGCTTAATTTTGAAGCTTTAGCCGCTGCCAATCCTGAATTGATTATTATGCGCATTGGGGATTGCACTGTCAGCGGAAGAGACGCTGCAAGCATGGCCAAGTCCATAGAAATGATGGAAGCCTTGGGCATACCCCTTGTGGTTTTGCATGCACCAAGTTATTACCGCAATGCAGATTTAGCTTCTATGAAGCAAGAAGCTGCCATCATCGGTGCCATATTTGGCCAGCAAAAAGAAGCTGAAACTCTAGCACAAAAACTTGCCGACATTGAAATGCTCATCCGCGAACGCACCCAAGATATTTCTGAAGACCAAAAAAAACGCGTTCTTTATTTGGGGCTTACTTCGCGCGTGCGCAATAGCAGCGGCGCAGGAACTGTGTATGGTGTGGATACGCCCGAATCATATATCATAGAAAATGTAGTCAATGCGCGTAATGCTTTTAGAGATACAGGAACATCCATACCTTTAAGTGCTGAACACATTTATGCCCTTGACCCCGATGTGATTATTTTACCCACATACAATGGCTATCACCCCCCGCAAGAATTGTACGAATCGCCCTTATATGCGCCGTTGCAAGATTTGCGCGCCATACAAAACCGTCAAGTATACGCCATGCCGTGGACACCCATGAATTGTGCCAGGCGTGTGGAATATCCCCTTGATATGCTTATTATTGCCAAAGCAACATATCCCGAACTCTTTAAAGATATTATTGTGTATGATTATGCCCTGCAATTCTATATGGACGTATATAAAGTAGACGAAAGTAAAGCTAAGGGTTTGCGTAGCACACAATTGCTTGATTGGATGCAAGAAATAGGATTTTAAATGCACAGCACACGTTATTATTGCTATCTATCCCTCATGCTCTTTTTGCTCATGAGCATGTTTTTTTTGTCTTTGTGCATTGGTGAATATAACCTTGCCTTGGGCGATATTGCGCGTGTTATCATGGCTAATGTCTATTCCCTGCTTGGTATTGACGCTGCAGACCCTGTAAAAATGCACACTATTATTATTTGGAATATACGCCTGCCAAGGCTGTTTCTTGCTTGCCTTGTGGGGGCAGCTTTATCGCTTGCTGGTGTTTTGTATCAGGCGTGTTTTCGCAATCCCTTGGTGGAACCCTTTATTTTGGGCGTTTCATCAGGGGCGGCCTTTGGCGCTGCCTTAGCCATTGTCTTTCCTTTAATTTTTCCGCAAATTCAGCTTACAGCATTTCTTTTTGCGCTGCTTGCGGTGGCTTTTGCCTATATATTGGGCTACACCAAGGCAGAAGGATCTGCTGTTACCTTGGTGCTTTCCGGCATTGTGGTGGGCGCCTTTTTTTCTGCCCTTGTGGGTATCATGAAATATGTATCGGAAGATACACAATTACGCGAAATAACTTTTTGGATGATGGGCGGCTTGCACCATGCCACATGGCATGATGTTTCCATCAATATTATGGGCTTGTTACCTTGCGCTTTTATGGGTTGGTTTTGGGCTTGGAAGCTTAATATCTTAAGCCTTGGCGATGAAGAAGCCCAAAGCCTTGGCATTGCCCCCCATACCACGCGCATTATCTTCTTACTTTTGGCAACCATGACAGCCGCCATTGCCGTTTCCCTTGTGGGTATTATTGCATGGGTGGGCTTGATGATACCACATGCCACAAGAATGATACTTGGGCCGGATAATAGACTACTCATTCCAGGGGCAATGCTCATGGGTGCAAGCTATATGCTGCTCTGCGATACTTTTGCCAGAACGCTTACCTCGGCAGAAATTCCCATAGGTATTATAACATCCATTATCGGTTCCCCGTATTTACTCTATCTTTTACGCCATAAGGGGGCTGAACTTTATGGATAATGCCATGCTTACAGAAAAAAATACAAGCTCTGCCCTTGCGGTTTCCAACGTATCCTTTGCCTACAAAAAAAAGCCCATATTGCACGATATTTCTTTTAGCGTGCCAAGGGGAAGCATTTGTGGCTTGCTGGGGCATAATGGTTCTGGTAAAACCACATTTTTTAAGTGCTGTATGAATATATTGGGCTCATATGCAGGGCGCATCGAAGCTTATGGTAATACTCTGCAAAAGCTTTCCCCTGCAAAGCTTGCAAAACAAATAGCATATGTGCCGCAAGAATACAGGCAAATTTTCCCTTTTACGGTGCGCGATGTGGTAGCCATGGGCAGAACACCACACTTGGCCGCACGTTTTGGAGGCTTTGGCTCTTTAACGGCTAGCGACCGTGAACACATCTACCATGCCCTAGAACAAACCAACCTTACGCATTTGGCCGAAGAACCTTGTAACACGCTCAGCAGCGGGCAACGCCAGCTTGTTTTTATTGCCAGAGCACTGGCGCAAAATAGCCCCATAATGCTTTTGGACGAACCAACTTCTGCCCTTGATTTCAATAAGCAAGTGGCGGTGTGGTCACTTTTGCAAAAAATTGCAGCCCAAGGCATAAGCATTTTAGTGTGCTGCCATGACCCCAATCATATTTTGTGGTTTTGCCATAAAGTTGTTGTGTTGCATCAAGGCGCCATCCTTGCGTCCGGCGCCCCAAATACTGTTTTGGACTTAGAAACTTTGCATACCATTTATGGAACTTCGTGTGCGCTTGGCACAACGCATGTGGTGCATCCAAGTGCACACTCTAGCATCAATCATTAGATGCGTTACCTACAAAAGCTTCTGCACCGCAAAGCCTTTTTCTTTGCCATATTCTTCGGCCTTACTGCCGCCAAGAATACAAATGGTGCCCACCTTGGAAACTTCTTGCATAATTGCCGCAAAATCGCGGAAGTGTTGCGCTGTGGTAGAAAGTATTTCATCGCGCATTTTTTGACGAGCGGCCAC
Organism: uncultured Desulfovibrionaceae bacterium; assembly: GCA_964369505.1. Classification (GTDB taxonomy): domain Bacteria; phylum Desulfobacterota; class Desulfovibrionia; order Desulfovibrionales; family Desulfovibrionaceae; genus CAYJAD01. The sequence goes on from CAYJGS010000137.1 coordinate 3,238, forward strand.
GGTATCACCGCACAAATAGCGCGTTAATACCGCTGCACCCTTGGCATCGGGTAGCATATAGGTGTCAAGGTCGCCAATGGCACCCACTATGGCTGCCGAAAGCTCGCGCGCATCGGGCGCAAAATTGCGCAAAAAGTCCGCCGTGCCATCATAAGTGGCAAGTGTGCCGCCCACAGCCGGATCACGATACGAAGCTTGCACAAGGGTGCCACTTAGGCGGTCTAAAGCACAAAAAGCCCCATAGGCGCCGCCTTGCACGCGCACCTTTTCCCACAAATAGCCCATACGCATATGACGCATGATAACATGGGCTGAACCGTGATATGTATAGCCAAGTTCATATAAATTTGCGCCCTTACCCACAAAATTAATTTGCGCAGGGGCTGTAAAGACTTCAGCAGGGGCAAGGGACGGGCATTGCCAAAGGGCCGCCGCATGGCTTTTTTTAGGCAAGCACTGGATAAGCCTTGTGGCAAAAGGTTCCACAAGACTTAAGGTTTCGGCATCGGCTGTGCAATCAATAAAAGCACGTTCTTGATTGATTATAAGACCATATAATTCTTCTAAATCTGCCAGCACCGAAGGCCAATCATTTTCTGCTCTTTGTGTAAGACTGCGCACAGCTTCAAGGCAGGCAATACCGCCGGAAAGCTCTTCAAGCCAACCTGTTTGCGTATAACGAGCCCGAATGCGTGAAGAAACAGCTCCGTGCCCTGAAGCAAGCAAACCGTGCTCAAGGCGTGCTTTTGCTTCAAGCAGCATTTGCCCAAAGCGTCCGGCTTGGTCAAAATGGGGTTCCAGCAATATTTCTTCTATAATGGCAAAAAGATCGCCCACTTTATCACGCACAGCCTTACCACTCACAGAAAAATAGGCCACGGGCAATTGTGTATCTTTTTGTGTGCCCAAGAAAGGCCCCGCACCCACTCCACCGGTTTTGGCAGCCATATGCATGCCAAGGCTTACAAAGTCGCGCTTTTTAGTGCCCATTTCCGTTAAAGCGCGCCCAAGCAAGGGCACAAGAGGCATAAGGCGCTCTGGCACAGCGTGCAAAGGTAAGAGTACATTTACATAGGCCACACCTGCCGTATCAAGCTCATGCGCAATAAAAAGATTTTCGGGAGTGCCTCTTTTTTCCAAGGGTAAAATTTTATTTTGTAAGGGCAAATCCTTCACGCTCAAACTGGGTATGGTGGCCAAAGCTTCCGGGCTGTCCGGTTCTTCTTGTGCTTTACGCAGGCGCAGAGTTTCTGCCACAAGTTCCTTTCTTTCTTCGGCACTGCACAAGCCTTGCAAACGAGCAAGATGGGCTTTTTCATTTTCTTCGCGCTCAGCGGCTAAATTCGCATCGGGCAAAAGCACCACGGTGCTACGGTGTTCATTATTCAAAAAATATTCCCTAATACAATTTTCAAAAACTTTTTCACCCTTAGCCAAACGCTCTTTGATCTGCGCCAAAGGAGCTTCAAAGGCTAGTGGTGCTAAAGGATCGCCGTTGTATAACCATGTGGAAAGGCTTTGTACCATGGCTGCAAGACCACGCGGAAAACGCCCGGAATTATTTTCGCGCAAAGTGAATTCCACACTATTTACAGCGGCTTCGATGGCTTCTTGCTGTATGCCTTCTTCGGCTAACATGGCCAAGGTATCAAATATGAGCATTTCTGCTTCTTGCACCTTATGCGGCATAAGGCCTTTTAAACCTATGGAATAATACATTTGCCGCAAATCACTCTCAAGGCCTATGCCTGTGGTGTCTTCACCAATGCCGGATTCAATAAGCGCTTTGCGCAAAGGAGAACCGGGCAAACCTTCTAAAATATGCTCAAGCATTTCCAAGGTCAAAGAGGCAACGCTGTCTGCCGTTTCGCAAAGCAACCAATTCACGGTAAACATGGCTTTATTGCTTTCGTCCGTATGGTCATCGCTGATGGCATAAGGAATTTCAAGATGCCGCGGCATGGCCTGCTTTTCTTGCAAAGGAATGGTAGAATTCACGGCGCGTGCTTCATGCCGTGCAAGCTCTGTGGCCACAATTTTTAAGCGCGTTGCTTCGTCATCATCACCCCAAAAGAAAAATCTGGCATTGCTTGGATGATAATAATTTGTATGAAAATCCTTAAATGCATCATAGGTAAGGGTAAGAATACTTTGAGGATGCCCACCAGAATCTAAATTATAAAGCATATGGGGGAAAAGTGATTGCTGTGATTGTTCGGCAAGCACAGAATCCGGCGTAGAATACACGCCCTTCATTTCATTATAAACAACGCCTTTGAATTCCCAAGGGCCGTCGGCAGTTTCTGCCTCTACATGCCAACCTTCTTGGCGAAAAATATCTTCGCTAATGCGCGGATGGAACACAGCGTCAATATATACATCTATAAGGTTATAAAAATCTTGCAAATTGGTGCTGGCCACAGGGTAACACGTTTTATCGGGAAAAGTGAAGGCATTTAAAAATGTTTGCAAAGAGCCTTTTAAAAGCTCCACAAAAGGTTCACGCACAGGATATTTTTCTGAACCGCAAAGCACAGAGTGTTCCAGTATATGCGCAACCCCTGAAGAATCGGGCGGAGGCGTGCGAAATGCAACCCCAAAGCATTTATTTTCATCATTATTGCTTACAGAAAGTATTTCTGCGCCTGTCTTTTTATGGCGCCACACCTTGGCAGTACCAAAAACTTCTTGTACGTATTCTTCACGTAATAATTCAAAATCATTTATAAACATATTTTTTCCTATGGTATATGGTGTCAAATTTTTATAGTACAGTAGTACATATACTACTCATGGGGAAATAGTAAAGGCAAGCAGCCCAAAAAAAAGACGAAGATTTATCTCCGTCTTTTGTAATGAGCAAAA
>CAYJGS010000138.1:0-6093 GCA_964369505.1 uncultured Desulfovibrionaceae bacterium
GTATATGGGGCGGTCGTTAATATCTCGTATGCTTTGTTCGACTTCAACACTATTTGCTACTGGCTCAGTTGGCGTTGTGACAATTTCTATTACGTCTGAAATTAAATCCAAAAAATTCTCAAAACATTGTAGTTTATGGGGAAATTTGCGTACATACACATTACGCATTTCGGTTAAGCAATAATCACTCACAAGAGCAGTATGCGGCGGTGATACAGTTTTAAGAAATGCTTTTGCAGGAACACTATCTGGAAATAGTGCCGCAGATATGAGGATGTTTGTATCGATGAAGCAGCGCATTATGACTTATCCGCAGACCGCATTTCCATGATAAGATTGTCTACATCTTCAACGGACGGTAGCCCCGCCTTTGCTGCTTCCCCCTGCATAGAGCTTTGCAGCATTTGCAAGGCATATATGGCAGAATTCATCATAATAACTTGATTGTCTTGCCTAATAAGCGTGACCCTATCCCCTGTCTTTAAGCCTAGTGCCTCTCTAATGTCCTTAGGTAGCGTAATCTGCCCCTTGGACATAACCTTAGCATTATCAACTAAAATATTTTGCATGTGCCATTCTCCTACAATTCCTACTTACCCTACCTATAGGGTAAATGAAGAAGGAACAAAAGGCAAGGCTTTCTTGTGTATTGGCAAGCCGTTTTGCCTTACCATCTGTGTTAAAAACAATCGCACACTAGAGGCAAGGTCAAGCCCCATGCTTTGGGCCACTTGCTGCGCTTGCATGCGTAAATTATCATCAATGCGTATTTGTAAATTTGCCATATCTATTCCCCTTGCTCATCATGCATTACCATGTAGACACATTTACTATGTAATGATACTTATTGCATTATCAAGCAATCTTTATGCATCTATGCATGGTCATCACTGCAAAAAGCAATCCTATTTGCCGGCAGTTTTTCAATAATACCTTGCAAACCCCACTTTGTGAGTTTTGCGCAGCCTATGTCAGCAACGTTGGCAAGCGTAAAGGCATCAAAATCAATACTTCCTCTTATTAAACTCTTGATGTTGCTCATAAAAAAACCTTTTATCTTTATACAGGGCTGCATCTGCTTTTATTTGGGTTTTTTCCCAAGCATCAAGGTCTAGCGTATCACAAAAAGCAAAACCCACCGAAACACTACACGAAGCCATAATAGAACAAGTTTTTTCTATCAATTCTGTTTTTATAACCCTAATAAAGTCTACCACGCGTTTTTCGTCGGAATTAAAAAAGAATACAGCAAATTCATCGCCACCGATACGATAGCTCACATGGTCTTCATTGGCATGAGCAGTAAGAATATCGGCAAGAATTTTAATATAGTTATCTCCTACCTTATGCCCATAAGTATCATTCACATTTTTTAAGCAATTTAAATCTGCAAGAACAAGGGCATAATCCACAAGCCCGCTGGATTGAATAAAATTTTCTATATCAAACTCATAAGCATTACGGTTTTTAAGCCCCGTGAGTGCGTCTGTATTAGAAATATCCATAAAATGCGGATTTGAAAGGCGCCTAAACAAAAAGCGCGAAACAAAAAAGGCCGCTATGCAAGTTAACACAATAATTAAAGAGGCCGTATTCCGAATATATAAAAAGGCTGCATGTTCATGAGTGGCTGTAAATTCTATGCCTATGGCACCAATGACTTTTTGCTTATCCTTATCGTGCAGCGGGTAATAGGCCACAAAAACATCGCCCCATTCGGAATGTATTATATCTTTTGGCATGACCACAGTATCTGTTAAAGCTTTCTCCAAATCCTTTTGGAACTCCGGCTCTATGAGATCACCGGGTTTTCTAAAATGCGGGTCATCTTTCGGTAATCCATCAATATGATACACAAGCTGCCCATCGGCATTTCTTTTGGTTGTATAGAGATATTTTGACGTTGAAATTTCTCTAACCTTCGACAAAAAAGCATATACCTTTTCATAGGCGGGCGTATTCATATCTTCTGCAGAATTAATAGCTTCCAACTCCGATAAAGAAATTTCACTGTCCACATAATAGGCTATGGACTGCACCCTATCTGCTAAGGACGAAATCATCTGTCTATAGCTTAGCGTATAAGAAAAATAGAAAATAGCCATACATGAAAGCACAACAAAAACCGTTACCAACAAGGCTACTTGAAAATCTACTCGCTGTATGATTTTTTTTCTATGCATACTCTTTTCCTAATAGATGTTTTAAGCGGTGCCCGATGCACTCAAAAGATATTTCTCAGAAAATTCGGCTATGGGCATGGGCTTATTAAAAAAATATCCCTGCCCTTTTGCACAGTCAATGGACTTTAATATATCACAGACTTCTTGCGTTTCAATGCCTTCGGCAACGGTTTCTGCAATATTAAGTTCGTTGCACATATTAATGGTATAGCGAACCAAGGCTTGAGAGCGTTGGGATATATGCAAATCTTGGATAAATTCCCTATCAATTTTTATTTCGCCAAATTCTGATTTAGCCAAGGTTAGCAAACTCGAATAACCTGAACCAAAATCGTCTAAAGAAAGCATAAAACCTTGTGCTGCAATGCTTAAAAGAACTTTACTTAAATATTCTGAAGATTGGCTTTGAATAGTTTCTGTTACTTCTACAATAATTTGATGATGCTCAATGCCGTGTTCTGCACATAAAGCAACGATTCTTTCTACAATACCCGGTTGTTGCAAAGTAACTCTAGACATATTAACAGAAATACTCACATAGTCATAGCCAAGTTTATTCCATTTTTCTAAAGTCATGCATACAGTTTTAAATACAAATAAATCCAGATAATGCACAATTTCTAAGCGCTCATATAAAGGTATAAAATATGCAGGATAGTCAAGGCTTTTTGTTGGCGTAACCTTACGCAACAAAGCTTCGGCGCCAGACAAGGAATTATCTGCCAAATTAACTTGAGGTTGCAAAAATACCACAAATTTACCCGCCCGTATATCGGCAGCCAATGCATTACGCAATACAGTTCTATATTTCACATTTTTACTATTGTTTTGGTAATGCACAAGCTTTTCAGAATACATACGGCTATCGGCATTTTCTATCTGTTGGCTTACATTAACAGAAACATCATTCCAAATATATCCTATAGAAATGCTCAAATTGTGCACCTCATTCACAGATTGCATAAGCATTTTTACTTGTTTTTCAAATTCTTCCTGCTCTACATCATCCCTTAAGACAATAAATTCATCTCCTCCAATTCTATAGGCATCATTGCCGAAAATTTCTTGAAGGATTTGCCCTAAGGCTGCAATAATACCGTCGCCTCGAACATGCCCATATCTATCATTAAGTTCTTTTAAACCATTGATATCTAAATACACAACACCAAGAGAACTAGGTGGAGACGCTTCAAAAAGTTCAAGCCGCGCCGCATAGCTATGCCTGTTTTTCAAATTTGACAAAGCATCGGTATAGCTTAAAAGGTTAAGCTTACCAATAAGTTGTGTTTTTTCCACAAAATCAGCAATAAATTTACACACAGATTCAAGCAAGCCGTGACTTCCATATACCTGCCGAGGGTCGTTAACGCCTACAATACCTATAAATTCCGAATGCTTATTATACAAAGGAACTTGTACTGTATCTTTAACATTATTTAAGGCAAAGCTTTTTTGCAAAGCAGCCCCAAAGTATTTTTTATTACCCGTTTTGGCATGTAACACACCAAATTTTTGAATGTTTCCTATGAGGCTTTTATGCTTGATGACATCAATTATAATTTTATTTCCATATGGGGTAATACCTTCTGCACACCATTCATAAGCACAGTGTAAAAAAGTACCGCAAGAAGACAGCATCATAATATAGCCGTGCGAACCGTCATAAAAACTTGCAAGAATACGCAATAATTCTGTTATAGAATCTTCTGGACTTTTGTTGGTATATAGAGTTTCAATACAGCGTAATAAAGCTTTGTTCACCGAACGCTCAGTATAAGCTTCTGTAACATCCACACCAATAACCAGCCGAACTCTTTTATTAACGAAAATCGCTTTAGTAGAACACTGCAAGTATTTATTAAAGTTGGTATTATGCACAGTATACGTATGGACGGTTTCAAAATCTAAAGGTTTTTTTATACAATAATGGCAAGGAGATGTACGTTTTTCAATCACTTCATAACATTTTCTGTGGCTTATATCTTCATCTTCTGTAATACCACAAAGATTCCGCGCGATTTTATTCAAAAAATAAAGATCATATGTTGCAATATCACACACGTATATAACATTGGGCGTTTCTTTTATGGTTTGCGAAAAAATTTTATTATTATCCATCACATTACCCTACTTTGCTTGCAAACTATCTACAGCATTAGCAAGATCCACAACACAAGGGTCAGCACCCTTAGTTCCTTGTATTTCGCGCAAGTCACGCACATAGGCAAGAAGCAAATCTTCACCCTTAACTTCTGTGCGTACAAGCGTTACTTCCGTAGGTACGGGTTTGTTATATATATCTACATGCATCCAATCAAAAGTATAAGAGCCTTCTTCTAAGGCTTTATTATTACATGCATAAGCTTTATCGTACGAAGAAGTGCCGCAAGGCTGTAGCTCTGGAGAAAAGGCAAAAAAGTCTCCGGCTTCGTGGAAATCGGCCTTACACTTTAAACCCAACATAGCGTAAATTTTATAGTTGAAATACAAAGCCTTATCAGGTGTATTCCACAGTGAAACCCCCAAGGGGCATGCGTCTAAAACAATTTGCATATAGCTGAGATTTTTTTCGATTTCTTTGCGCAATTCCATTTCTTCGCGCAGGTCACGCACAAAACAATAGTTCACAGATTTTTCATCATGCATGATGCTATAAATCGTGATTTCCGTAGAAATAACTTCACCGGTAAATGATTGTATTGTGAAGGGAAATTTACAATAGCCTTCTTCTATGGCTTTATATTGATAAAAAAGCATTCTAGAGCGAGAATTTTGTCCATTTTCTTGTACAAGAGGTAGAGAATCTAAATATGTTTTTAAATATACATCCTTATCGCCAATATTTAACATATTAAGCAAATGCGCATTGCAATCCATAACCCTTTCAGGCTCCCACAAAAACAAGCCCAAAGGAATATTTTCATAAATAATTTCTTGCTTTTCTTTGGCTTCTTCTAGGCGCAAGTGAGTTTCAATTTCTTCTCGCTTATCATATGTAAAAACAAGTGCATAATCGTCTGATATGGTAACAATGGTTACAATCAAAGGTATAGGTGCGCCGTCCTTGGTTTGCTGCATCCATTCCACGCTATACACACCTTTATCGAAGGCTTTTTTGACAGATTGTAAGCATTTTTCGCTGGAACGCTGTCCATCGGGTTGAAATTCAGGAGAATAATTATAAAAACCCTTAAGATATTCTTCTTTATGTTCGGTAAATTTTTTATAAGAAAGAGAATTTGAATCTATGAAATTTAGATCTTTATCCCACAATTCAGCACCCATGGGAATATATTCTAAAATGGATTTTATAGTTTCAACTATATTTGCCGCCCCTGGCGCATTGTCATAACTTATACGTTCTACCATGGCTTTAATTACTGTGCCATTTTCATCTTTACTACTGGATATGCGGCTGGAAAAACGCAAAGCCCCCGCATGGGGGTGATTCCAAGTGTATGTTCTTATTTGAACATTTGGTGTGCACTGCGGGCCGCTCTCTTGCGCAATGATTCTGCTTGCCCAATAAGTATAACATGCTTGAGGAGACAAATTATCTGCCATACCAAACATAGACGCCATAACAGTATCCACATACATGCAAGGGCGCGTATCGGCATTGGATTTTGCAGGAAGAACAATCTTCATAAAACCCATTTGACAGCTTTGCAAAATATCTTCTTTACACGCTGTATCAAGTTTTAATACGGACTGATTATTCATAACTTAACCTTTCAAGATCGGTGCATTAACATTTGCAAGAATCACAACTCAAAAAACTTTTAAAAAAAGCCTTGCCAATACATTCTCATCTAAAATTTTTTACGTATTATTCAAATTTACTTTTCATATATTCATAGGTGTTTTCATAAATGAGCATAAGTTTTTCATAGCGCACATTTTCCCCTTT
>CAYJGS010000139.1:0-6048 GCA_964369505.1 uncultured Desulfovibrionaceae bacterium
AGTGAGCAAGGCGCGTAAGTGGAACTTGTTTCCACTTACATGCTATGCGCCGCCGTGTATACCTTAACCCGCCGGGAGGCTCGAGCGGTAGCGAGCTATTGAGTGAGCAAGGCGCGTAAGTGGAACTTGTTTCCACTTACATGCTATGCGCCGCCGCGAACGGATTATGTCCTAGCCTACGTTTTGCTGTGCGTATACCTTAACAAAAGCTATGGCATCTTCGCCATTTTCCACTTCACCAGCTATTTGCGCTTGCAAAAGCGCATCGCGTAAAACGCCAATCATGGGACCTGGGGGCAAATTGGTATGAGTCATGATTTCATTGCCGTTTAAGAGGGGCTCAAGCATTTGTTCAGGCGTTTCTGCACGTTCTAAATATTTCATATTATGATTAAAATACGTGTATCCTGCATCGCGAGCCTTGATGTCGGCGCGGCTCATTTCAATGAGGCGCGGATATTCGTCAAGGGCTTTAAAGCGGCGTATGCCTCTATCTGTAAGCATAAAGCGAAAACGCATGTGGTAGCGCACAAGATGGCAAATAAGATCCATGTCTTCAGGAGAAAAATGCAATCTGCGCAATATTTTGCGTGTAACTTTTGCGCCTACGCGGTGTTGTTGATAAAATGTCCATTCGTTGTCAAAATATTCAGCGGTATACAGTTTGCCCACATTATGGAAAAGCATGGCAAGGGTACCGAGCCAATCGTAGCAAAAGGCTTCTTCGGCATAGTGTTTCATGCATAAGATAGTGTGACTAAAGACATTTATTTCTTCGTTGCTGTCGTCATTTTTTCTTTGGCGCACACGTGTGAGCGAGGCTACTTCTGGGATAAGACCTTGTAAAATATGGGCATCATGCATAAGTTGCACAAATTTCCACATGCATTCGGCTGTGACTTTGTGCCATTCATTCATAATTTCAATCATGGGCACATAGTCGAGCACGCGCGAACTGGCACGCACAATGGCTATCCAAGAATTGGGTTCAACGGGCAAATTAAAATTGGCCGCAAAGCGTAGAGCGCGAATGGCCAATAAATAATTGCGGCGTAAAACATCATCGGGGATGCCTGCAAAGCGTATGCAACCTTCGTCAAGACTTTCAAAGCCTTTATATACGTCTTTGTCGTCACTGGTGGTGAAATTGGACAGAAATTTCTCCATCCTTTCTGTTACATCAAGGTTTTCCACCATGCGTGGAGCTATGCGCAATAAACCTTTTTCGGGATGTGCCGAATCTTCAGCCCCCATACGGAAAAAGTGTACTGTAATACCGTCTTCGGTGATGCAGCCTGCATAGCCGGGTTTTTCTGGGGGATCGATATTTTTGAAAATTTTGATGAGGGTGTCGTAGTTAGGTTCGCAAGCGATGTCGATATGGATGGGCTGATCCGTGGCTAGGAGTTTTTCTTGTAAGTTTGCATTGATAATATGCGCGTCGTAGCCATTGCGAAGCAAAGTTTTGCAATAGCCAATGGCCTGTTTAAATGCTGGTAACATAAATATCTCCTTTATGCACTGTAGTAATTAAAAAGTTGCTAACGTAACAAAAAAAGTCAAGGGTTATTATATAATGTTTTCTAACGTTAATATTTTGTTGCCTTAAGGCGTATTTGTATAAAAATCCTCTGCCGTATATGTAGCATAACCTTCATACGCATAACTTGCGTCAATGCCATGCAAGTATATATTTTTATTGTTTATTTCTCCTGTGAGAGCATTTTGTAAAAGTGTTTTTAGTTCAAGGCTGTTGACGGGGCTGCGTTCCATGGCAGAAAGATACTCTTCCTTAGATATGCGTGACCAATCCACCACCTTACCGAGTTCTTTTTTGAGCATGTGGTCAAGCCAAATGCGCCCACTTCTGCCATTGCCTTCACGAAAAGGGTGCGCCACGTTCATTTCAACATATTTTTTGACAATATCTTCAATGCTAGCTTGAGGCATAGCTTCAATTTTTATTAAAGCCTCTTGTAAATACAGGGCAGAAGCAAAACGAAAACTACCTTTTGTTATATTTTCTGTACGCACTTTGCCCGCAAAATCATAAATTTCATCAAAAAGATACGCGTGTATGGCGGCAAGAGCAGCAAAGCTTCCGGCGGTAAGACCATCAAGAAAACCTGCTTTGTACATGCGCACAGCCTTTTGCTTGCTGATTTCTTCTTCTTTAAGGGCAAGCTCTATGGTATTGGTAATGTTGAGCTTGTTTTTTAGCATGGGTGTACCTTAAGTTAAAAAAACTTGTTTCTAACAAAAAAATCTTTAAGTAGCCTAAGCTTTTCGTTATTTTCAACAGCCTGATAGGTCAAAAAAACGCTGCGCATTGCTGCCGCACACTTGCCAAAGTTCTTCTGTGTCCATATTACGAGCTGCGGCTATGGTCTTTGCTGTAAACACAGTTAAGGCCGGTTCATTTCTTTTGCCGCGCCATTCATTGGGGCTTAAATAAGGGCAATCCGTTTCGAGCATAAGCCTGTCTAAAGGAATGTGTTGCACAGCTTCGCGCAAAAAATCATTTTTGGGATAGCTCACAGGCCCCGGTATGGAAATATGCCACCCATTGTGCACAAGGTGTTTTGCCTCGGCTTTATTGCCGCCAAAGCAATGCCAAAGCAGAGGATAATCTTTAAAACCTTCTTTTTCCAATATGGCAACGGTGTGTTCAAAGGCATCGCGGCAATGGATGACCACAGGCTTTTCAAGTTTTTTAGCTATGTGTAATTGCTGTATAAAAACCTGCATTTGCACATCTTTTGGGCAAGAATCCCAATAGTAGTCAAGCCCTATTTCGCCAAGAGCTTTTAAGCGTGGCTCTTCTAAAAAGGCTTCTTCTATGCCTGCAAGGTGTTCTTCGCTTGCTGTGTGGGCATCACAAGGGTGTATACCCAGTATAAAAAAAACTTCTGTATGGTTTTCAAAATAGTGTTTGCGAGCAAGATAGTTTTGTAAGCCAACAAAAACATTGCCAATATGAGCAATGCCGCAGTTTTTGGCACGGGCAAGGACTTCTTCTCTATCCGTATCAAAAGAGCTTGAATCCATATGGGCATGACTATCCACACCACACAAAGTCAAAGCTTGGCTTTGTGGGTCAGGCGGAATAACTTTTTTTTTGGACATAGTATTTAGCTAATAAAAAAGGGTAAAAGTTCTCGTAAATTTTCTTGCAGAGCCGTTTCGCCATAACATCGAGCTGTTTTTGCAAGGTTTTCACGAACTTTAGCAAGCTCTGCTCCTCCACGGTGCAAAAGAAGACAGGCTTGTTCAAGGGCTAAAGTGGCATTGAGCACATGGGCATCAGCCACATAAAAGCCATTACCCCCAAAAGGCACTTCTCGCAAAGGACATGTGGGTGCAGCTAAAAAGGGCATGGATTCTTGCGCCAAAGATATTTGACGCATGTAATCCCAACCACCAAGTCCGGCAAAGCCTACAACAATGCATCCGGAAGCCATAGCTTCCAGCGGTGGCAAGGGGCAACCTTCGGGAAAGCCTGTGGCTAAAAATATATGGCACGAGCGTAGTATTTCTGCTACAGCTTCATGCGGTTGGTGATGAATTTCAACCCATTCCACATGGATATGCGCATTTTTGTGTGCCAAGCGCTGCATGAGAGCGTCTTGTATTTGTTCGCCAAAGACCTTATTTTTTCGCGGCATCCAGGCTATGCGTATAACATCTTTTACAGGAGTTTCTAAGTCATTAAGCGCATTGGGATAAAAAAGTCTTGCGTCTATGCTTGGGCGTAGTATGGGGCCGGATTTACCTGTGATGTGCTCAAGGCAATATTGCACAGGTTCTGAAACGTGCAAAAAGTCTACGGGTAATTGATCCCAACGAGTATTGCCCGGCAAAGTGCGTAAGGCAAAAGCCCAATTTTGCATATACGTAATACATCGTGAACCCGCTTGTAAACCAAGGGCAAGGGCATTGCTCCAACCTTCGGGCACTATCCATACATGGTTTGGCGTAAGTTGCACATCTGCCCATTGCACAACGCGAACTTCAGACATTTGATCTAAATTGGTATAGGCGGCAAAAGGCATATCGTATTCACGAATAACAAAACACACATCATACCCCTCGGCGGCCATGCGGTTACCAAGTTTTATGAGTACCCAAAAACCCCCGCTGATATTTTGCATGGGAGGAAGAAATATGGCTATAGATTTTGACATGTCTTTTCATATCAAGAGCGGCCACAGCATGCAAGTGTTTATGTGCGTTTTTTGCCCATTGGGCAGCGTAGATTTCATTTGCATTGTGGACAAGAAGGCTTTATACAACTGACACAAGTTGATTTTTTACTGCGAAAATATGCAGGAGGATATATGCATTTACGTAAACGTGTTTTAGTGACAGGTGGTAGCGGTTTTGTGGGCTCGCATCTTTGTGAGCGTTTGTTGCAAGATGGCCACGAAGTTGTTTGTGTGGACAATTTTTTTACAAGTTCGCGCCTTAATGTAGAACATTTGCTAGACCATAAATGCTTTGAACTCATGCGCCATGATATAACCTTTCCCTTATATGTTGAAGTGGATGAAATCTATAACCTTGCTTGCCCTGCTTCTCCCATACATTATCAACACGACCCTGTGCATACGCTAAAAACATGCGTTCACGGTGCCATAAATACTTTGGGGCTTGCCAAACGCCTTAAGGCGCGTATTTTTCAAGCTTCTACTTCTGAAGTATACGGCGACCCCCATGTGCACCCGCAAACCGAAGATTATTGGGGACATGTAAACCCCATAGGCACAAGAGCTTGCTATGATGAAGGCAAGCGTTGCGCCGAAACGCTTTTCTTTGCGTATCACCGCGAACATAATATACCCATAAAAGTGGGGCGTCTTTTTAATACCTATGGCCCACGCATGCACCCCAATGACGGCCGTGTGGTGTCAAATTTTATTATGCAGGCTTTACAAAATAAAGATATTACCATTTATGGTGATGGCAGCCAAACACGCTCTTTTTGTTATATATCCGACCTTGTAGAACTGATGGTGCGCTTTATGGCTTCTCCTTTGGATTTTACAGGCCCCATGAATATGGGCAATCCCGGCGAATTTACCATTAAGGAGTTGGCCGAACAGGTGGTGGCTTTAACGGGCAGCAGTTCAAAGATTATCTACACTCCATTGCCCGCTGATGATCCAAAGCAGCGCCAGCCCGATATTAGCCTTGCCAAAGAAAAGCTTGGCTGGTCGCCGGAAGTTCGCTTGCAAGAAGGGCTCATAAAGACCATAGAATACTTTAAAATGTTTCATGCATAAGAATTGTTTTTTTGATAATTTAAGGAAGCACTTATTAAATCAGCGCTTCCTTAAAAAAGCTCACCTTGGGTATTTATGGAACTTACAAGAATTACAGACAGCAATTCAGAAGAGTTTAAGGCCGCATATGCCATATATCAAAAGAGTTTTCCTCTTTTTGAACAAAGGATATTGGCGGATCAAATTGAAGCTCTTTCCGACGCCGAATACTTTGCCCAAGTGGCAAAAGACGAACAAGGGCAAGTTGTTGCCTTGCTATTCACATGGCAAACGGGCACATTTATCTATATTGAACACCTTGCAGTTTCAGAAAATGCGCGTGGAAAAAATATAGGAACCAAACTGCTTACGCAATTAAAGGAAAATGCTTCTGTACCCATTATTTTAGAAATAGACCCACCCATTGACGCAATATCTATTAGAAGAAGAGGATTTTACGAAAGGCTTGGCTTTATCATGAGCGACTTTGAACGTATACATCCAAAATTTAGAGCAGATGCAATTGCCTATGAATTGAAAGTACTTTCGTCTCCTTCCATCGATGAAAAGCTGTATAAAGAATTTAATGACTATTTTGAAAATAGAATTGCATATTATTCATTTTCCAGAAAAAACAAATAATACATTTACTGCATAAGTACTTAGACAAAGACCTCTGCACACTATATTGTGCAGAGGTCTCAGTTTGATGACAAACCCCACTTTGTGGGTTTTGCGCCACCTAAGACAGTAAAACTGTCTTGGTGGAAAGGCACGAAAATCAATC
>CAYJGS010000140.1:0-6025 GCA_964369505.1 uncultured Desulfovibrionaceae bacterium
AAATAAAAACTCCATCGAGAAATCGGTGGAGTTTTTTGTGGAGAAGAAAACCTCCTTTTGATTTGTAGAGTAGACCTGCGGCCTGACAACTGCATGTCACACAAATCAAAAGGAGGTTAGCCAAAATGGCTTAATATGCTTTAGAGCGATAATTATAAATGGGAAGAGATTGTCTTCGTCCGTGGTCCAAAAGGCATGGATTGCCACGGAAAAGGGCTAAAAAATTTTGTCTTTGTATATAAAATATCTGAGCCCTTTTCCTCGCAATGACATAGTAAAACAACGCTTTGCATGTAATATTGTGGTAACGCTCCTTGCACTTGAGACGACCTACGGCGACACACGAACGTCATTGCGAGCCCCTAGCCGTTGGCGAACGCAGTGAGCTTTACGGATAGGTAGCGTGGCAATCCATGCCTTTCGGTTGTCGTATAAAAAAGATATTCATTAAGACATTAGTTGTACATAAGCCCGTTTACGGGTCGCAAGTAACAAAGATGTAGATGTCAGGCCTTTGAAAAGCCCCTGCTAGAGGGCAGCTGGCAGGAGAGCCTTACAGATGCATAAGAAAAACCACCAGCTAGGCTGGTGGATTCTTACTTGTGTGCTATCCGCTCACGGCGGCGCATAATCAAACGTTTTATGTGTATTGAGGTTCTATTTCCTTTATTATCTGAAAACCGCGCGTAGCCTTTACCGTGCATCCAAGTCCATAATACTTTGTGACGCCGGCGATAGTACAAGGTAAAAGATCTTCAACATCTGTATCAAGCACAAGCACATCACCCACTTGCATGCGCAAAAGCTGATTGCCTGTAATTTGCGTATTACCAAAGTGGATTTTGCATTCCACAGGCGTTTCCATAAGGCGCTCTTTTAAGCGAGAAACCCATGCGTGGTCCACTTCCAGTCTTTCTGTTTGAAAGCTTGCATGCAATTTTGAGCGTATGGGTTCGATGGTAGCATAAGGAAGGCATATTACCATGGAACCTAAGGAAGTATCGAGTTCTACCTCAAAGGTAATGACAACTACCACATCACTTGGGGGAACAATGGCGGCAAATTGCGGATTTATTTCAGAACGCACAAGGTCAAGCTTAACATCGTGCACGGGGCGCCATGATTCTTCCATGCTTTCCAAAGAAATTTTGATGATTTTATCCACCACGGCTTGCTCGATGCGGGTGAACTCGCGCCCTTCTACTTTAGGTTGCGAACCCGCGCCGCCAAACACATTTTCCACCAAGGCAAAAACCAAGCGAGAATCCACCACAATGATGGCATTGCCGCGCAAAGGATCCATTTTAAAAATATTTATGCTCGTGGGCACGGGAAGAGAGCGGATAAACTCGCCAAATTTTGCCATGTCTATGGATATGGGATTAAGCTCAACTCTTTTGCGTATGGCATTGGAAAGAGCATTGGTGCAAAGACGGGCAAATCTGTCATTGACGATTTCCAAAACGGGCATACGTCCGCGGATGATGCGATCTTGATTGGCAAGGTCAAAAGGAACTATGCCCGTATCGTCATCCGGTATATCGTTTTCGCTTTCAATTTCACCGCCGGAAAGGCCGCGTAACAAAGCATCTACTTCGTCTTGTGCTAGGACTTTATTCATGAAATATCCTTTTTCAACTGCTGAAAAACATATTTTATGTCGCTATATTTCAACAGACTGTTACAATGCTCAAAATACATTTACCGTTTCCATGGAACATAGTTTATTTTTTGCTACATTTCAATGTTGTATATTTATGCAAATTTTATACCTGAGTTATTATTACATTTTTGACACATTCTGTAAACAACGTAAAAAAACACATTGACCGCCACGTCTAAGCAAGATAATTATATAATATCATGCGCATAACACTGCACCAAAACAATACGCATCCCATTATTATAGAAGCCAATCTTGAGCAAACTCTAGCTCAAGCTTTGTGGCTTTCTGGCCAATTACCCCCTAGGCCTTTGTGCTCAGGGCTTGGCAGATGCGGTCATTGTAAAGTGCGTTTTATGCACAAAGCCCCGCCTGTTACTATCAAAGAAGAACGCATCTTACAGCCCAAAGAAATACAACAGCACATTCGCTTGGCTTGTGCGCATAACATGCAAGATTTATATATATTTTTTGGCAATCATGTGGAATTAAATGTGCCATCCCCCCCCCAAGTTTTGCCCATAAATAACACCACAGAACAACATTCCCCTAAAAAAAATATACAAAACCTTAAACTTGCCGTAGACCTTGGCACAACATCTCTTTGTTGGCGCGTGCTTGCCCTTTATGAAGATGGTACAAATCTTCCATTGGCTGAAGGCAAAAATCTCAATCCCCAAATGGGCGCCGGTGCTGATGTTATTTCTCGTTTAGCCATGGCCATAACACCAGAAAAAAGGCATATTTTGGCACAATTGGTGCAAAAAGCCCTGCAAGACATATGCGCCCAAGATTTTTTACCGCACATCGCCCATAAACAACAGCATATTGACGAAATTTGCCTCGCTGCCAATACAGCCATGACCGCAATTTTTTTAGAAAAAGACTGCACAAACTTGGCCAAAGCGCCCTATGCTCTTCCCTTGCAAGGCGGTGAAACAATACAAGTTGCAGAATTTGCTCCCATCTATATTCCGCCGCAGCTTGCCCCTTTTGTGGGGGGCGATATAAGTGCTGGCTATGCCACACTGCTTGAACGCGAAAATATACAATATCCTTTTATATTGGCAGACCTTGGCACCAACGGTGAATTTATTTTGGCTTTAAATCCCGAAAAAAACCTCATAGCAAGCGTTCCCATGGGCCCTGCCTTGGAAGGCATTGGCCTAAGTTTTGGCGATATGCTCCAAAGCCTAGCAAATGATACAGCAGAACACGATGTTGTTTATAATGTATCTTTAGGCATTCAAGGCCTTACACCTCATACCCTACACAATAAAGCCCCAAAAAAGCTTTGTGGCACGGGCTATCTTTCACTCATACACTGCCTTTTACGCACCCAATGCTTAGACACTTTTGGGCATTTTTTGCTGCCAAAACCTGAAAAAACAAGGCCTCTACCCCTATACACAAAGATTGCCACGCATTTTAACACACTACACGGCGAACATATATTATATTTATGGCCACATCTGCTTGAAAATGCTTCTGATGATAAACCCTATCTGCGCGCGGCAGATGTGGAAGAAATACTCAAGGTCAAAGCAGCTTTTAGTTTGGCCTTGCAAAAGCTTTTACATACAGCCAAGCTAGAACCTGCGCATATCAAGCATTTTTTTATTTCCGGTGCCATGGGCTCCCATGTACAAAGCACTGACCTTGAAGGTCTTGGTTTTATTCCAGAAGGGCTTGCTGCTCGCCTTGAAATCCTTGGTAATACTGCCCTTGAAGGGGCAAGCCTTTTACTCACAAAACCGGCACTCAGGCAAAGCTTGCACTCTTTTGCTAAACAATGTACACAAGTCGAACTTACACAAGATGCAAATTTTACAGAAAATTTTATGCAACACATGAAATTTTCTTACATATATTAACATAAGTCTCAATATGCAAAAACTTTTCCCCCCCATTCCCCAAGAGGTGCAAAAAACCCTCTTACACTTGCCAAAGGCCTTACAGGCAGCTTTGCCCATGCAATCAAAGCATCAACGCCAATTACCCTTTGCCATAGAAGAACTTTCTACACGCCTAACATCCGAGCGCGGCCTTGGGCACCAGCCCTATTGGAGCGCGCCACGCTTTACAGCGGCCTATGTATGGTACTTTCTACCTTGGAATATTTTACGCCTCACACGGCTTTTCTTAGGTCTTAACTTACCCGAGCCCACCCCTTTGCCCCTTAAAGAAGGCGGCGAAGCCAAGCCCCGCATATTTGCCGACATGGGCAGCGGCCCTTTGTCCTTACCCATTGCGCTTTGGCTCGCTAAACCCGCTTGGCGCAAAATTCCTTTAACGGTGCTCTGCACAGACGCTTCTCCCCATCCTTTGCAAATCGGACAAAAGCTTTTTGCAGAAATTGCCGGAAAAGACAGCCCTTGGCGCATTGTCAGCTCACGAGCCCAATTGGAAAACACAGGGCAAGAAATGCAAAAATTGCAAGGTATCCCTTGGCTTATCACTGCAGCCAATGTGTGTAATGAATTAAAACCACGCACAGGGCAAAGCCTTGATGAACGCCTAAGCAATCTGCTTGAACGCTTAAGCCATCATATGCAGGCCAAAGATGCATCCTTGCTCTTTATTGAACCGGGCACACGCCTTGGCGGCAAAACCATTGTCTCCTTACGCGATGCCGCAGAAAGCTGTATGCTCTATGCTGTAAGCCCCTGCCCCCACAATGACCCTTGCCCTTTAGAAGACAGCCGCACCTGGTGCCACTTCACTTTTGATACCGCAGGCAGCCCCCCGTGGCTTAACGAACTTTCCGCTTCTGCTAAACTGCGCAAAGAAGCCCTAAGCCTTGCCTTTGTGCATATAAGCCATAAAGAACCCACATATACCCATAATGCCCGTATCATTTCTGCACCCTTTCAAGTGCCTAGCCTGCCTGGACTTTCACGCTATGCCTGTTGCGCACAAGGCCTTGCCCTTCTTGGCAATGCCGCGCATATTCCTTCAGGCGCTCTCGCTCCCCTAAAAGATACAAGCACAAATGAAGAAACACGCACCGATGCTAAATCAGGCGCATTTATTCTTGAGCATACTGTTCCTGCCCCAAAATTTGCAGCAAATAAAACGTATGTGCCATCATCAAGGGAAAAATCTGCAAAAAGCGCCCCCATAAATAAAGAAAATCCGCAAAAAACTGAAAACAAAAAAAGCCCGACCCCAAAGAAAAAAATTAAAATCTCTAAGAAAGATACGAAAAAATTTTGGGAAAAATAGTCATGCATGACACGTCCAATACTATACTTTCCGTCAACGACTTAAGCGTTACATTCCACACAGACTTTTTAAGTTATGAAGCGGTATCACAAATACAATTTTCCATTGCTGCCGGCGAAATTTTCTCCTTGGTGGGCGAATCAGGTTGCGGCAAAAGCCTTACAGCCAAAGCCATTCTTGGCATACAGCCAGAAAATTCCAGCGTCAGCGGAAAAATATATCTGCAAAATACCGAATTACTTTCTTCTGCAGAATCCACCTTACGCTCTGTGCGCGGGCAAGATATAGCCATGATTTTTCAAGAACCCATGACAGCCCTTAACCCCGTTTTGCGCGTGGGCGAACAATGCACCGAACACCTTATCTTGCATAAAAAAACGTCTGCCAAAGAAGCTAAAGCCCGCTGCCTACATCTTTTTGCACAAGTGGGCATACCTAGCCCAGAAGTGCGCTTTGATGATTACCCACATCAAATGAGCGGCGGCATGCGCCAGCGCGTTATCATTGCCATGGCTTTGGCCTGTAACCCAAAGCTTATTTTAGCTGACGAACCAACCACAGCCCTAGACGTAACCATACAATGGCAAATACTACAACTCCTCAAAGATCTTGCAGTGCAAGAAAAACGCGCCATACTGCTCATCACTCATGATCTTGGTGTGGTGGCACAAACTGCTTCGCGCATGGGTGTTATGTATGCCGGACAAATGGTGGAATATGGTAGTGTTACGCAGATTTTTGCTAATCCCTTACACCCCTATACCCAAGGATTACTCAATGCCGCACCCACCAAGGAAAGCATGCATGAATCACGGCTTACCACCATTGAAGGCAGTGTGCCTCCGCCTTTCAACCTGCCCCAAGGGTGCCGCTTTCACCCTCGCTGCCCCAAAGCAGAAGACATCTGCCGCTTACAAGAGCCTATTTTTACAGAAAAAAAAGGTCGCGAAGTACGCTGCTTCTTAGCTTAATAATGCCCCTGAATAATGGAGAGAAATGAGTGCAGCCTTTGGCTTGCTGCACTGCTTTTGCTTACTTTCGCGAAATTTATCTTTTTTCCAAAAGTACGCTTTTGGGAGTGTGCTTTGAAGTGCTTAAGATGATTCTTTTGCTTACTTTCGCGAAATTTATCTTTTT
>CAYJGS010000141.1:0-5964 GCA_964369505.1 uncultured Desulfovibrionaceae bacterium
TGCAGTAAGCGAAGGCTGCACAAAAAAATGCAGAGCGTATTCACATAAAATGCCTTTTTGCGCATTTCTGCATCAAAAATTCATTTTATGTGAACACGCTCTAATAAACTGAAAAGCCGTATTAGAAAACTTGCCCGCGCCCGCTCTGATGCCTGTGTGGATCTACCCAATCTTTAATCTTCAAACCCATATCATAGGCTAGCGAACGCGCTGTCAAGCTTGCGGGATCGCCCGGCATACGTTGCTGCACACCCACAAGAAAAAGGTCGGTGGCTTGTTCTTTATTCATATTACCGCCTTGCGCCATGGACCAAAGCAAGGTACCCGTGGCCACTTCATACACTTCCATTTGTATGGAAACGGACGAATTACCCACAGTACCACCGTTTAAGTAGTGGGTAATATAACCGCCCACTAAAACATTGGCGCCAAGTTGTCTGGCAAGCCCTAAGGCGTCACTGACATTATGCGGAATAACTCTGTCATTATATTCAAGAGCTTCAAAGGCTTTTTGCGAAAGCCATACTTGCCAAAGCTGTTGGCTCACATTGCGGCTTACGGCACGGGGCTGTGTAATATCTTGGGTAACACGTAAAGGCACAAAAAGCCCCCGCAAGGGTTCATTGGGCGAAATATTGGGCTGTACGTATACACGCACAGAACTTACGTCCACTTGAGCGTCATACGTTATATGATAAGGCGTTGCCATTTCGCCACTGGTGCTTGTGGTAATGCCACCGGCACCACAAGCTGTAAGAGTAAAAGTTAAAATAAAGCAAAGGCTCAATAAACAAAGGCGTTGTAAAATCATTGCATCCTCGCAGTGGGCGGTGCTGATGTTCCGTGTATGGACATGAGCAATTTGTCTTGTGAACGCTGTAAGCTTTCGAACAATACAAGCCTTCTGTCGGCAGAAAGTTTCTTGAACTCGGCTTTTTGCGTCAAATTAATAACAGTCTCCATTTCCATTTCGAGTTTTTGCAAAAGTTGTGCCTCGTCTGCAGAGATGGTACCTGTATAGCGCGCTAAGCGCACAAGATGCAATAAGTCGCTAGCCAAGGTTCCAATGCTTGAAGGAGCAATAAAACTGGCATAGCGTCTTCTTTTATGACTTTCTTTCCAAAAACGCCGTAAAACTGCAAAGGGATTTGGCATGGCATTCTCCCCCACAATACGTCTTTTACACGGTTAGAAAACTTTCCTTAATTCCGATAAAAACTTGGTTTTTGTACTTAAAATGCGTTGTTGAGAGAGTTCAGCGCAATATATTACGCTGGTGCTCTTGGAGGCTTGATACTCATATTATGAAAAAATAATCTGTAGAAACAAAGGCATAGCTATAAGATAAAAGGGTAATATGCCAAGCAATGTTTGTTGCCAGCTGAGCCGCATGGCATAACGGCAACCAATGGCTAGGCATGCGAGTCCCCAAACAAAGCCTACCATAGAACCTATGGCGGGCACAATAGCTAATAATACAGGGGCTGAACTGTACGCAATCACCTGAAATATTAAATCAAAGTTCACATTTTTGGGCGCAACGAGCCTGAAGAGAACAAAAAAAAGTGCTGTGCTCACAAAAATTTCTACAATGCTTATGGCTGAACCTATAAGAATGGCTAGGATAAGAGATGTTTTAGGTTGCAATAATTGTATTACTACTTGCAAATCGGGATATTCCGCCGCAGAAGGTGTCAAGTAAGAACTGATGATGCCGCCCCAAAAGCGTTCAAAGGTAATTTGCAATACGGTAACTATGAGATAAAAAATAAGGGCTCGAACTCTTGCGCTTTGAGGAATGAGGCCAGCAAAAAATCTGGGCGCAGCAAACATAACACGCACCGCAGTTTGATAAAAGGCTGAAAAATAGCCATATTCGTAAGGGTCTTCCCAAGGGTTACGAATAATAAAAGATTCTTCTGCTTGTTTGGCATACGCAGCAGCGGCAGCAGCTCTTGCTTCTTCTTCATCGTCTTGCGCGGTGTTATTATCTTGTGGGGTGTCGTGCTCAGTGCCGGAAGTTTTTTGAGCTTCTTCCGCCTCAAAATCGTTTTGAGGCGCACTTACGGCTGGCTTATGCTCTGCTGGTTCATAATCTTCTGGAATATGAGCGCCTTGGGGCACGGTGTCGTCTTTGTAATGCGTTTGTAACTCCTCAGGGCGTGACACTTTAAAGCGGTGCTGGCATTGTGGGCATGTGGCCATAACCGATGTGGATGGAAGTTTTTCTGTAGCAACTTCGCGTGTGAATTCGCATTGAGGACAAACTATTTTCATAATTCAAAAAAAATCCTTGTAAAATGGTTGGGAATTATGAGTATAATATGGATAAACTTGGTAGGCAAGTTTTTATGTGTGCTAAATTTGGGCTTTAGATAATTTTCTATTTTTTAACTTTGCTTGTTCTTGATGTGTGTAGGGTGCATTATTTGTCTTGTTTGCCTGTTGCAACATTATGGGTACAAAAACGCTGAGATCTTTTGCTTTGCAGCAAGGTAGATGGAGATTTACTGTGGCAGAAATTTTTATTAACTCTCTATTATTGCGGAAGTATAAAATATTCTTTTGTTTCAGGTAAAAGCTTGGCAAAAAAATCTTCGTGCAAAGCAGGGTAGGCTGCACTTAGGGTGTGTTTAGGTTGACCGGCGGCGTTAAACACTTCAAGGCGATTTTGTAATTCATCAAAATTTTTAGAAATATGACTATAGTGTAGCAATGGAATGTGCGGGCAAAAAAGCTGTGGCTTAGTAATTCCCATAACTTTTTCGTGTATACTGCCTTGAAAGTGCACAGTATTATCTAGGGGAAACAGCCGTAATTGCACGTCGGGCCAAAGGCCATAACCCATGCGTATATGTGCGTTTGTGCCTTCAAAAGTGTGGCGTGGAAAAATTATTGCGCCAAGGTCTTTTGCGCAAAGGCTTGGTAATTGGGCCCAAGAGTTGGGGCTTAGTCTTTCGTCGGCATCCAACAGTATTATCCATGTGTGGTTTGGCGCACTGCTTTGCTTGCGGCAAAAGTGCAGCAGGGCATTGCGTTGAGCGGCAAAGTCTTGCTGTAATGGGCGGGTATAATTGTATACTTTTGCGGCGCAAGAAAATGTGGGTGGCGTGGTGCAAGGTTCCATATCCCAAACTACAATAACTTCTTCTATCCATTCAGGTATTTGCGAAAAAAAATCTTCCAGCTGGGGTTCATTGGGGTGCAGTATTGTGGCCACTTGCATATAGGGTTTTGGATTTTGGTGTGGTGTATAGCTTTTCGCTCCAAGAAAGAGTTTGCGCCATTTTTGCAGGATGGGGCAGCGCTCTTTGGTTTTTTGGCTAAAATGTATGAGGCAGCGCTCGGGTAAGAGGCCGGCAGATCGGGTAAGTAAGAATAAAGCCCAAGGAGACGTGTCTGCTAAAAGATTTGTGCGTGGTGTTATTTGGGGAAAAAAAGTTCGTGCTTTGGCTATATGGCTTTCTATCACTACTATGCGGCTGTTTTGCAAGAGTTTGTCTAATTCTTGTTCAAGGGCAGTGATAAGCGCAGCGTCCATGCCAAGTATCACAAAATATTGTGGGAAAACAGGTTGTTTGCAGGCGTGGCGCATGAGCTTTTGAGCTTGTTCTACGCTGTCGCTTGGGCAATTGTTTGGGGCAGGAAGCACAGCTTCGCCCAATTGCCAAGCTAACACTTCTTTAGTGTACTCTTGCCAGAGTGTGCTTAGCATTGCGTTCCTTTATAAATTTCTGCTGCATGCACAAAATTGGGTGCCCACCATGGGCAAGAAGGAGCAAAAATATGTGTATACGAAGCAAAAGTTTGACGCACAAGCAGGCCGTCTTGGTTCATATTTGTGTTTCTTTGTAAGTCTTTTCCCATGCCAAGACCTTTGCTTAATTGTAGGGTGCATAGGGGGGGATTTTGATTTTCTGCTAATGTGCAACGCGAATAATGGAATTCGTGCCCGCGGATATGTGCTTTTTCGGGATGATAGGGATTTTGGTGCGTAACTTGTGCTGTTACATAGCCAAGACCTTGAGGTTTTTTATAAAAATCTGCTTGCACCGGAAATATATTAGCCATGGGATAGGCGGTATTGTCGCGCAAAATGTGTTTGGCTAAGAGCATAAAACCGCCGCATTCGGCATAAATGGGCATATGTTGTTCTGACCAAGTGCGCAAAGTGTGTAAGTGTGGAGAATGGCTTAGTATTTCAAGATATTCTTCGGGGTATCCACCGCCAATATACAGACCGTGTAAATCATTGGGCCAGGGGCTATTGTTAAGCATGGAAAGCGGCACCAGTTCAGCACCGGCTTGCTGTAAAGCTTCAAAGTTTTCTGCATAATAAAACCAAAAAGCTTGGTCTTGAATATAGCCAATGCGCACACTGTTCTTTGGCAGTGCTTGAGTATTTTCAGGCCAAAAGGGAGCGGTGTTTGGGAAAGGAGAAACGCTGCGAGCCAACTGTAAAATATCTAAAAGGTTGCAATGCTCGGTCACAAAACTTCCCAGTTTTTGTAGGGTTTTTTCTGCGGCGTGTTGGGCAGAGTCTGTGTCTAACGCCAAAAGCCCCATAAGTCTTTCTGGCAGAGGATTTTCTTTAAGCCTTGGCAAGGCGCCAAACACAGGGATGTCTGTATAATATTCAATGGCTTGACGCACAATATTTTCATGGCGCGTGGAGCCATAGGCATTGAGCACCACGCCACCTATGTGTAGTTGAGGATCAAAGTGGGTGAGTCCATGAATTATGGCTGCGGCGGTGCGGGTCATTTTAGTAATATCTAAAGAAATGATTACAGGGCAGTGCAGATTTTTGGCAAGCTCGGCTGTGGAATATGTGCCCTTTACGTCTTGCCCGTCAAAAAGGCCACGATTGCCCTCTATAATGGCTATGTCTATATTGTCTTGAATATTATGCGCAAAAAGACTTTGCAGGCGTGGAGTTTCCAAAAAATGGGGGTCTAGATTTGTGCAAGCAAGTCCGGCGGCTTTGGAAAGCCAATATGCGTCAATATAGTCAGGTCCTTTTTTAAAGGGTTTTATGCGCATGCCTGTGCTTGCTAAGGCACTGCAAAGACCTAATGATAAGAGAGTTTTTCCCCCTCCACCTTTCAGGGCAGATATGCAAATACGTGGTATATTCATGCGTAGTTATGCGGTAAAGGATGTGTTTGCGTTGCTGCTATATCTAAAAAAAAGGAATGAAGCCTAAGACTCCATTCCTTATGCAAAGTGCTTAAAAAATACCAGAAGCGCGAAAGATTGAATTTTTTGAGGGGACATAAGACAGTGTAATCTATGCCCCGATAAAAAATTCAATCTGACAAAGCAGATGGTGTTTTTTGAGCACTTTGTACTAGTCTTCGCCTTCAGCAGCAGACTGCTTGCCAGCGCCTTTAAGGCCATACATGGTTGTGGAACCGGAAGACCAGAATTCCAAAACTTCTTCATTCACAAGTTTGGTAAGGATTTTCTTTACATCGCGAGGACCTTTGCCTTCAAAAAGGGGCAAAAAGTCTTGGAAGTAAAATTTAGACTTAGTAGCAGCTTTGCTTTGAAGAAATTCAACAACAACGTCTTTTTCAGAGCTCATAGTATTCTCCTAATAGTGCGGCGGCGCATATGCACCGCCGCCAATGGGTATTTATAGCCTAGAACTTGAACTGGGTCGTTTGACGCCAGGTGTAATAAGCTGGATCGCGGAAGTCGTCGATGAGGTGGTGAGTGAACTCAAGGTTGGTCTTCTTAAAGAAGGTTTCCCAACCGATGCGCTCGGCCCATTCGCCCAAACGTTCGTACTTGTTAGCTTCTTTAGCGTATACTTCAACGATGTTTTTAACCATCTTGGTAAGTGTAGGCCAGCGTGGTGGTTCGTTGGGGATGTAACCCACAACAACCTTAGAGAACTTAGGTACGGAGATACGGTTAGAAACCTTACCGCCAACCATGATGGCAATGCCGTCGCCTTCG
>CAYJGS010000142.1:0-526 GCA_964369505.1 uncultured Desulfovibrionaceae bacterium
GCTCTGCTGACAATAGCGGCGCAAAACCCACGAAGTGGGGTTTGTTATCAAACTGGCATTTACACAGTAAATATTTCACATAAATATGTGTACCAATCTTGTTGGTTTGTAATGTGTTTTTGTGCAAAGGCTGCTTGTTCTTGTAATATCCAATAAGGCACAGAGCGTACTTCTTCTACAGTATCATTGTGCGCCCCATCGGCGTGCATGCCGTGATCGCTGGTAACAATGACTGTGTGGCCTTCTGCAAGCCACGTGGGTATATATTGGGCAAGCAATAAGTCTATATGGCGCACAGCTTGCCTATATTCAGGGCTTGCTCCGCCGTGCGTGTGTCCGGCATGGTCAACACCCATGGTATGCACCAGCAAAAAATCCGGTGTGAATTTTTGGCGTAAGCTTTCGGCGTCTTGCAACACATAACTGTCCGGATAATTTTCGTCCATATAGTAAACGGCATTTTGTAAACCATGGTTTTCGTTGAGACTTAGTCTGTGTTTTGCTGCCACATAGGTTTCGGAAAAAT
>CAYJGS010000142.1:536-5955 GCA_964369505.1 uncultured Desulfovibrionaceae bacterium
CGACCTGCTGTGTGCATTTTGGCAAAAAAACTGCGTTCTAAGATGTTTTGCGGTAATTGCCACAGAGTATTGGCAGTAATGCTTGTTTTTAATGGAGATAATCCGGTAAAGAGTGTTGCGTATACGGGCCTTGATACAGGCGGCAACTGACAGTTCAGATTACCGGATTTGACGGAAAAATCTTGCTGTTTGGTGCAGGCAGCCATAAAGCCCATATGGCTTGTGCTTTTAGCATTAAGACCGTCTATGAGTACAAAAACTACATTGGGCATGCTACTCTCTATGTGTATAAACTGTTAAAACTTAGTATGTTATGCTTTGTTTTGCTAAATAAAAAAGAATGTTGCAGAAAACAAGCTATCAATGCTATACCACCACTGTATGCAAGTTTGCTATTATATGCAACATTTTGCGATTTTTATGTAACTATACAAAACAATTATATAAAATTACCGTCTCGATGAAATATATATCTTTTTATTTTATAAAATGCGTATTTTACGTATTTTGCTCCTTTTTTTTGAGTATGCCTGCAAAAGATACCTTGGCACAACAAAATGATAATGCTACAAAAAAACAAGTAGTTAGTGTCGAAGCGAATTCTCAAGTAAGCGTTGAAGAAGATTCCAAAGAAACCTATGGTGAATTGTGGTCGGGAAAATTATACACGTCTACGTATAGGGCGGGGGTGTGTACGTCTAAAGAAGGCAAGATGCGCGGTGTGCTTTTGCTCAAACTTTCCAATGGGCAAGTAGATGTGTACCATTTTTATGGTAGTAAAGATGGGCAAAATATCATGTATCTTTATCATAATTATGGCCATCGCTTTGTGGGGCATTATGTGAATGACCGTGAGGTAGCCGGCGAAATAACCCTTAAAAACGGTTTCTCGGTAAAGCTTACGGGGCAAAGAACGCAAAATGTTTTACTTACCGAAAGATGCGGCCCTTTAGCGGAGTAAAGATATGACGCTTTGGGCTATTACTGCATGCATGCAATGCGCACTTTTGTGGCTTATTTGGTATGGAGCGCGTAAGGTTATTTTTGCAAAAAAATCACCGGATGCACATTTATACCGTGAATTTTCCCCTAAAGATTTGCCTATGGTGGGCATGATTATTCCTGCTAAGGGTTCTAATCCTCGCATGGAAAGTGCCTTGCGTTCTTTATTAACACAAGAATATTCTAACTATATTCCCATAATTGTTACAGCAAGCGACCATGACCCAGCCCATGCTTTAGCTAAAGAATTGCAAAAAGAATTTCCCCTGCTTGAATGTGTCGTTGCCGGAGATACAACACAATGCGGGCAAAAAAATCATAATACGTTAAAGGCCATAGAACATCTTGGTTCTAGGGCAGACATATATGTTTTTTGCGATAGCACGCACATGGCCAAAGCAGATTTTTTGCAAGAGCTTGTGGCTCCTATTGTGCGCGGTGAAGCCGGCTTTACCACAGGATATCATCAAGTGGTGGCCAAAGATGAAGGTGTTGTAACCATTGCGTATATGGCCAGTGTGCTGCTTATGCGTGTTTTACAAGCAGTTTCTGTTTTTACCCAACCTTGGGGCGGGGCCATGGCCATTTCTCGCCGTGTTTTTATGGAGCATGACATAGCTTCTTTTTGGCAAAATAATGTGGTGGATGACTGTTCTTTGGCGGGAATGCTTATGCAAAAACGTTTACATGTGCAGCTTTGCCCGCACGCACTTTTGACCACAGAAGCTGAAGACCATGCATTTTCCACATGGCAAGCTTGGATGCAAAGGCAGATACTTTTTTTAAAATTCTGTGTTATGTCACAGTGGTATCTTTTGGGTGCGTTTGCTTGCATACTTACATTACCTGTAATTTTTTCTTGTTGCATTATTTTGTTGGGAATTTTTGACGCGCCCATACAGCCTTTTTATGTTTTGGGGGCTTTTGTGCACCTGTCTTTGCTTATATATATTATGTTGCAATGGCGTAAGGGCTTGCCTTGTGCAATAAATGCCTTATCTTGGATAAAGGGATTTACTCTTGGAATGGGCATGCTTTTAAAAGTGTATGTATATACCATGAAGGTTTGGTATATAGATTGGCACGGCATACGTTATCATGTTGCCAAAGGTGGCGTTGTTCGCCATATGCAATGGAATAAATAAGGTTTTTTATGATTTCAAGCTCCGACCTTTTGCGTGTAAGTTTGCGCCAAGTAATACGCCAACGAGCCTATGGTGTTATCGTTTCCATTGCCCTTGGTATTACGGCTTTTATAACTCTATCTGTGCTTGGTGGAGAAATTCGCTATAATATTGGGCAAGATATGGTTTTGATGGGCGGGGTTAATATTGTGGAAGCGCTCATGAAGGATGGAGACTATGTGGGACAACCTTTGCGCGAATTTCAACCAGAAACCATTGAAGCTTTGCGTAATTTGCCCGAAGTTGCAAGTTTGAGTGAATCCATTGGAGAGTATTATCAACTTGTACGCAATAAAGAATTAGCTGTCCCCATTGTTTTTATTTCTGCAGACCAATACTATTGGGAAACATTTTCCACAACTCTTGTGGCGGGGCGCTTTTTTTCTGACAGCGATTTAAAAAATCGTCGGCGCGTGCTTATTTTAGGCTGGGAGCTTGCCAATAATTTTTTTGATTCCGCGGAAAATGCCATCGGAAAAACACTTACTTTGAGTGGCGACCTTTTTGAAGTGGTTGGTGTTGTTGGTGGAGTTATGCTTGGGGGTGGCATACGTAATGCTTTTGTGCCAACAACTGCCATGAAAGATAGGCAGTGGGCTGGCGGAAAAGTCATAAGGCTTTTTATACGTGCCATCAGTTGGGAAGATATAGCTAAGCTTGAAAAAATTATTCCTGAAGTGGTAGCCAAACATCAAGAGGCACCGTATCTTGTTGTGCGCACTCGTGATGAACAATTGCTTCGTGTGCAAAATACATTTATTTTTGTAGAAGCTTTGCTGTGGCTTGGCATTGTTGCTTCTTTGCTTTTGGGCGGCTTTGGTATTTGGTATGGCACATTTGCAGCCATAAGAGCTCGTACCAGAGAAGTGGGCTTGAAAAAAGCTATGGGCGGTTCTGATACTGATATTTTGGCGCAATTTCTTACAGAAGCTTTATGTAAGTCTGTGGCCGGTGGTGTGCTTGGCATTTTTATTGGCACGCTCTGTGTAGAGTTGGGGGCATTTTTATTGGGCAGCTCCATTTCTTATCCTTTGCTAGCTTTAAGCAGTGTCGGAAGCATTGTTTTTTCTGCCGTAATCGGTGTGGCTGGCGGCATGTACCCAGCGCTCCAAGCCAGCCGTATGGATGTGGTTACGGCTCTACGCTTTGAATAGGTGAATTATGACTCCTCTTATACAAGCACAAGATTTATATAAATGCTATCCAGGATTTCCGCCTGTGTTGCGTGGTGTAAATATAGACGTTCTTCCGGGTGAAATGGTTGCCATAATGGGGCCTTCTGGTTGCGGCAAATCAACCATGTTGCACGTGCTTGGCATGTTGCACAAACCAGACAACGGCGCCTTGCAGGTGCTTGATACGGATGTACTTTCTTTAAGCAGCGAAGAAACTTCTGCCTTTAGGCGCGGTAATATGGGCTTTGTTATGCAAAGCAATAATTTGTTTGACCATTCAACTGTTTTTGAGAATGTTGAATTTCCTCTTATTTATGAAGGTATTAGAGCGGAAGAACGCTGGGAAAGAGTTGTTCGTGCTCTGGAACTTGTGCGCCTTTCACACAGAATAAGCTATCGCAGTAACCGTCTTTCCGGTGGGGAACAGCAAAGAGTTTCCATCGCACGTGCCATGGTTAACAATCCTCGCATACTTTTGGCTGATGAACCCACAGGGGCTTTGGATTCACGCACGTCAAAAGTTATTATGGAAAATTTCTGTATTCTTGCGCATGAGGGCGGCATTGCTATGGTGATAGTAACCCACGATCCCGGTGTTGCAGAGTATTGTGATAGTATATATACGCTCGAAGAGGGAGTGCTCCATTGTCAAAAACGCAATCCGGTGCCGGCCCCTACAGGTAAGGTGCAGATTCTCCAAAGCAAGCAGAGAATGTTAAATGCGGTCTGTGTTGTTAATCATTTTCCCACCCCCTATGGCACCGCTGATGTGCAACATTTACTTAACCTGCACGAAGAAAATGTTTTAATGCGTGTATATTCCATGCAAGGAGTGAGTCTTGCTTCCATTGCCGGTGGCGAATATTCATTGCCCGTACCCACGCGCAGACAAGGTTTTTTTAGAAATATCAGCAATATATTTTCTTTGTTGTTTTCTGCACATGGAAATCCTTCAACTATTTGGAGCTGTTGGTCTTCTATACCAATGCGCTATAGGTTGAATGTTTTTAAGAGCCTTAAATATGTATGGAACTTTGCAAGAGGTATTAATTTAATTCGTTGGAGCCTTGACGATAATGCCGAACATTTGCACGCTCTTGATGCCCAAAGCACAGCTACCAGTGCTTGGGTGGCCTCGCGGGTTCTTGGTATTCCATTTTCTTTTAATGTACACAGTAATGACCTAGATAAAATTAAATTTATTGCTGTTAAGGCCAACGATGCAGCTTTTGTGCGGTGTGACAGCCATAAAACACGTAAGACTCTTGAAGAAGCTTGCCTTGCAGAATATAAAGATTTTGATACAAAAAAATTGCAAACGGTGTATGCCAGCCCAGATGTTTGGCCAAATGCCGAAGAATTAGAGCTGCCCCCCATAGGGCGCCACGGAGAAATTCATCTACTCATGGCAGGGGGGCTTACGAAACATAAAGATATTCAGCTAGTTTTACGTGCATGTGCCATGTTGAAAAAAAATGCCATTCCTTTTGCTCTGCATATTGCCGGAACAGGGCCGTACATGCGTAGATTGCGTATGAAAGCGCGCTTTTCGGGCTTGCGCAAGCATATACATTTTTTAGGGCAAGTTCCGCACGAACATATGCCTGAATTATATCGTAAAAACCATATATTCTTAGCTACTGACAATGCTATACATAAGAAAAATCATGATGGTATATCTACAAGCTTAATAGAAGCAATGGCTTTTGGATTACCTATTATTGCCAGTGACTTATCAGGACATATGGAAGCTCTTGAACATGAAAAATCTGCCCTTATATACCCTCAAGGTGATATGCAAGCATTGGTGAATGCTATAGAAAAGCTTGTGCTATATCCTGATTTTTGTACAGAACTTGGTAAGGCGGCTCAAGCGCGCGCAAATGTTTTATTTGCACCTAAAGCTCAAGGTGAACGCATGGCAGCACTGATGATGAAATCTGGAAAAAATAATAATTAAAGTTAGATATGCACGGATTGTTTTTTGTTGTAAAATAAAGATAAAAAAAACTTGACCAAACTACTCTTTTTCCGTAGCTTGCCACTTGACCAAGCGCG
>CAYJGS010000143.1:0-5810 GCA_964369505.1 uncultured Desulfovibrionaceae bacterium
AAGCAGCCATTGCCGACAGAGTTGAAGCTTCACCATTGGAAATATTGCAAGATGTAAACTTTGTGGCCGAAGAACAAGCCTTTATTGATATTATTCGTCGCAAACCCACCGATGAAGAGTTTGTTCTCTATTTAAATCACCCCGGTGATGCCATAAAAACCGTGCAATTTAACATAGAATTTGGCGATCCCAATAATTTACCTTTAAATGTATGGTTTGATGGATTGAAGGTTGGGCAGGATTTATACTTTAAAGACAGCAAAGGAAAGCCGCACCATTTGGTGATTTTAAGCTTTTCAAAGCCCAACAGTGCCGGACTTTCGGTGTGCCGTTATGTGCTTGATTCAGAAATCATGGTCAGCGATGTGCAGGTGGCAGAACCTACAGACAGCAAGGTAAAGGGTGTGCTTAAAGCAGATCCTAATAATCCTTTTGAAGTGGCAGCACCAAGTAACGGGGATTTATGGGTTATGTATGTACACCCCGGAGATATTGTACAAAAAGGTGAAGAACTGTTTAACGTATCCATTATGAAGCAAGAAAAAGCTGTGCTTGCCCCTTGCGATGGTATTGTGACGCGTGTGCTTAAGACAGCAGATTATAAAGAAAGTAAGCAAATGACCTCTGTTACTGAGGGCGAGCTTATTGTGGAGCTTGGCCCTGTTCCTCGCAGGTGTACCAACGAAGCTTGTGCACAGCCCATACCCATGGACGGCATAGAATATTGTCCGTATTGTGGTGATAAATTAATCTAACCAAAAAAGCCTCTTTGAGACCTACGCTCAAAGAGGCTTTTTTAATATAATAATTTAACTTGAAAAAATTACAGTAATGATGCTAACTTAAAATACTATATACTGAGGAAAACATATGCCCAAACACATTACGCATATTGATGGCCTTAAAGGAATATGCGCCATTGCTGTTACAGTTTTTCATTATCTTTTAGCTTTTGCGCCTTTTGGTTATATTGGCTGGGAAAGCGGCGTGCAAGCGAGTGATAGAGTTTCACATTTTTGGTCTTTTTTCCCTTTTTCTGTATTTACCAATGCAGATTTCCCCCTCCACATATTTTTTGCCATTATAGCCTTTATTCCGGCATCACGTTTTTTTGCTTCGCAAGATAAAGAATTTATATATAAACAAGGAATAATACGTTATTTTCGGTTTTTACCCTATGTTTTAGCCAGTGTATTATTGTCGTATTTTGTGTATGCATTGGGTTTTTATAGCACTAAAGAGCTTGGCGATGTGCTTGGTAATAGTTGGAATTTGGCCTTGGCTCCCAAAAATTATAGCTTATGGGATGCCTTGCAGGTGGGATTTTTAAAAGCTTTTGTACTTGGTGATGATAAGTATATAAGTCCTTTGTGGTGTATGCACATTATTTTCTTTGGTTCTTATTTAAGTTATATAACATTGTTGTTCTTTGGTAATGCGAAGCATAGATATGCAGCCTATGCTTTGATTTTTTTGCTCACCTATCCTTTGCCTGTATATGGTTTTTTTGTGGTGGGTATTGTGGCAGCAGATATATTGCATACGTATGATCAGCGTGATTTTTCGCGTTTTAGTGTAGTTTTGTTGATCATGGGGTTTTTGCTGAGTTCTTTTTCTAAAGTCACATTGCCGGCCGCAATTTTTGTGCAATGGGGAGAAGCCTTGGGAGCTTTAGCTATTTTATTGGCATGCTGTTTTACATCTACATGGCAAAAAATATTATGGCATCCTTATCTTTTATGGTGTGGTAAATATTCTTTTGAACTTATTTTGACGCATATAGTGGTTGCTTTTACTTTTTCTTCTTGGATGTTTTTAGGACTTTATGAGTTTGTGGGATACTTTTTTGCAAGTATTATTACATTTTTATTTGCTATCCCTGCAAATATGTTAGCCATGCTTCTTTTTGCAAAAATTGTAAGTCCCATTTCTGAAAAGCTTTCGCGTTGCATGTATGTGTTTTTTAAACAATACAGATGACTTTTTATGCTTTTGTATGTGGTCTCAGGTTGAATATATATGTTTTTTTAGCCACTTACAAAAGTACGTATTCGTATAAAGCGCTCGACAGTCTGCATAAAATTTGTTATGGTTATCGAATATGGAATAGGAATATGTTTGATTTCTTTTGGGAAAAATTTCTTAAAGATAATGGACATATATTGTATTGCAAAATTATAGAGTGATACAACATTATTACGGAGGAAGGAATGGAAAAAAAGCAGATAGCCAAAAAATCTGCCGGTGCGGGAAAGGTTAAGCAAGAAGAAAGACTCATTCTTACGGGTGCGGATATTGTGGCCATGGGTGAAAGTGCTGAATTGCTTGTGGGTGGTAAAAACTATAATACGGCACTTATCTCTGAAATTGAAGGTATTCAGGCTCCGTATTTTCGCGCCATTTCTTCCATAGCATTCCATAAACTCCTTGATGAAACAAGTGTTATTGCCTCTGTAGTGCGTGCAGTTGTTGATAAAGAATATAAACGCATAGATTGGAATGATTCTGAAATAAATCAAGACCCTGAATTTTTGCAAAAATTTGTGCGTAGCCTTGGACGTTTGACCAAAGAAGCCAGCGTGAATTTAGCAGATGTGCGTATTCCTTTACGCACCTTTATAAATAATGTGGTAGACGGTTTTGCCACATCCCCTGAAGGAATTGACCAATTGCGCAAGCGTTCTGTGCTTGTGCAAGCTGCTATTTTGTCGGTAGATTTGCCAGAAACTGTGCAAGAAGCTGTGCAAGAAGCCTATATGGATATTTGTAAGGATAATGACGGAGAAATAGTACCTGTGGCTGTGCGTTCATCGGCAGCAGGGGAAGATTCGCGCAAAAAAGCTTTTGCAGGTTTGCAAGATACCTATTTAAATATGGTGGGTGCCGACAAAGTGGCCATAGCCTACCATTGGGATTGTGCTTCTGCGTATAATTTGCGCTCCATGACCTATAGACGTGAAGCTATTTTAGATGCTTTAGCCAAAGCCGAAGACCTTGGCGACCAAAGCATTGCTGAAACAGCCAAAAAAGAATGGGCCATAGAAAATACCTCGCTTTCTGTGTGCATGATGCAAATGATCAATCCCGTTATTTCCGGAACAGCCTTTTCTGCTGATACGGCCACCGGTTGTCGCGGTACTTCACGCAAAGATCTTGTGAGCATTGATGCAAGCTATGGCCTTGGTGAAGCTGTGGTGGGGGGCAAGGTTACTCCTGATAAACTTTATGTATTCCAAAGAGATAATGGTTCTGAAGTCGTTATACGCCAAATGGGCTGTAAGGACATGAAGATTATTTATGACGAAAAAGGCGGCACCAAAGAAGTGGAAGTTCCTGAGCTTGAAGCTTTGCGTTGGGCCTTGTCTTTAAGTCAGGCAGAACGTGTGGCCAAAGGGGTGCGCGCTGTCAGTGCGGCCTATGGCGGCATGATTATGGATACAGAATTTTGTATTGATGCTAAAGACAGATTATGGTTTGTGCAAGCAAGACCGGAAACCCGCTGGAACGAAGAACTCGAAGAATTCCCCCATACCATTTTTATGCGCCGCCAAGAAGTGGATCCCAAGGCTGCAGCCTTGGCAGAAGTTATTGCCGAAGGTAATGGTGCTTCGCGCGGTGCCGGCCAAGGTACGGTAAAATATCTGCGTTCTGCCTTGGAGCTTAATAAAATTTCTAAGGGAGATGTGCTTGCAGCAGAACGCACCGACCCTGATATGGTGCCGGGTATGCGAGTGGCTTCGGCTATTTTGGCAGATGTTGGTGGCGACACAAGCCACGCTGCCATTACTTCGCGCGAACTTGGTATTGCTGCTATTATTGGTATTCAAAGGCTTGATATTTTACGCGCTTTAGACGGTGCACACGTCACCGTTGACGGCACACGTGGTAAAATTTATCGCGGTCTTTTGCCCCTGCATGAAGTGGGCGGCGAAATGGATCTTTCTAAGCTTCCACGCACCAAAACCAAGGTGGGTCTTGTGCTTGCCGATGTAGGGCAATCGCTTTTCTTATCCCGTTTGCGCGACCTTCCAGAATTTGAAGTGGGGCTTTTGCGAGCAGAATTTATGCTTGGTAATATTGGCATTCACCCAGCAGCCCTTGAAGCTTTTGACAATGGCACCTTAGAAGGTGTTGTGGAAGAAAAGGCCAAAGAGCTTGATAGTCGTTTATCCAAAGTTTTGCGCGAACAAATGGCCGCCGGTCTTATAGTTTCTGATTTGCAAATACGTTCTTATGTTGGTGAAATTACTGGTTTATCTGCGGAGCTTGTTTCTCTTAATGAAAAAGCAGCGCAAGTAAATGCTGAAGAGCTTTTGATTTTGCACCGAAAGATGCGTGAATTGGAAATGAAGATTGACGAACACCTAGAAATGGCCACGCGTCGTCTTGATATACTTAAAAGTAGCAATGATTTGCGCGAACATGTGCGCATTATTATGGGCTATGATGATGAAATTGCACTACTTTCTACAACGGATAATGAAGATATTAAGCGCAGAGCAGAGTATGAAAGCATTATTGATGAGCAAGTAGAACGCGTTCGCGAACTGCCCATGGTGGTGTCGGTGATGGAAAATATCAAGCGCTTGCGTGAAGAAGTGGGATTGCGCACCGGCTTGAAAAAAGAAATTGATGAAGTGCGTAACCTTATTGATAAAATACGTACTCTTATTAAATCACGCGGCTTCCGCACCGGTAAAGAACATTATGTGCAAACCTTAGCGCAAAGTTTGGCTCTTTTTGCCATGGCTTTTTATGGAAAAACCATCATTTACCGCACTACAGATTTTAAGAGTAATGAATACCGGAACTTACTTGGCGGAAATCTTTTTGAAAATATGGAAGATAACCCCATGTTAGGATATCGCGGTGTGTCGCGTAATATCCATGATTGGGAAGTAGAATCTTTTAAATTGGCTCGTGGGGTATATGGCGGCACCAATTTGCAAATGATGTTGCCTTTTGTGCGTACTTTGGAAGAAGCACGCTCCATGCGCCGTTATTTGGATCAAGTGCATAAATTGCGCCCCGGTCAAGACGGCTTAAAAATTATTCTCATGTCTGAGATTCCCTCCAATGCCATTTTGGCTAAGCAATTTATCGAAGAATTTGACGGATTTTCCATCGGTTCTAACGATATGACGCAAATGGTTTTGGCCACAGACCGCGATAACGCAAGCCTTGGGCATATTTATGACGAAGAAGATCCAGCCGTTATTTGGGCCATTTTGGTAACCATTTTCACCGGGCAAAAATACTGCAAAAAAGTGGGTTTTTGTGGTCAAGGTGTTTCTAACAGCGTTATTTTACGCGGCCTTGTGGCCATTGCTGGTATTGCCTCTGCTTCTGTTGTGCCAGATACCTATTATCAAACGGTTCTTGATATTGCAGCCATTGAAGCAGAAGAAACCCCTGCTGCCAAACTTGGTGAATGGCTTGCCACACAACACCATAGAAACTTAGCGAAATTTATGGAAAAAGAAGGTTATGGGCATATTCTCAAAAAATATACTCAACCTGAAGATATTAAAGAATGGTATGAAGGCGAATTGCAAAGACATCATGAGCAATTACGCGAGCATTTAGACACAGCTAAAGAAGCTTTCTTCCGCGCTGAACTTGGCAAATTCCGAGATGCTTTCCATAAACCTGTCATTTACGCATCTTGGGATTGGGACACTACTGTAAAAGACGCTTTGCAACAAGCTGGATTTGCCAGCTTTGAAGAACATGCCAAGGCACTTGAAGAATATAGAAAAATGACTTGGTAATTTAAGCGTGAGTTTAGAAAAATGCATTGAAAATGCGGC
>CAYJGS010000144.1:0-5793 GCA_964369505.1 uncultured Desulfovibrionaceae bacterium
ATATCAAGGGGGTTACCTCTGTAAAGGAGCACTTTGCATTCTTGCCCGTCTTTTAAAAATCCTGCTTTACCGCCGGTGCTGTTTTCTGGCATTTGTAATTGTTCATAGGTGGTTAAATCCATGAAAATAAGCTCAGCGCCTTCACGATATAAAAATTGCATATCGCGTGTTTCAAGGTCGGGACGCCCCACTTTTTCACCGGAGCGAAATGTATTATCCACAGTGCGTCCGTTTAAAATATTGCGCAATTTAGTGCGCACCATGGCGCCGCCTTTGCCGGGCTTAAAGTGTTGAAAGTCAACAATTTCATAGGGGGTATCGTCAATTTCGATTTTTAAGCCTTTTCTAAAATCTGTGGTTGAATACATATATTCTCCTTACATTAATTTTTTTTTAAGTGTTGTACAAGGGCTTGCACCCCCAGAACATAACTGCCAATGCCAAAACCTGCTATAACCCCAATAACTTGGCGACCAATATGGCTTGTTTGGCGAATGCTTTCTTCGCGTGCCAGAACATTGCTTATGTGCACTTCCACACAAGGCACTCCAATCCAGGCCAAGCAATCAGCGAGAGCCAGGCTTGTGTGGGTGTAGGCGCCGGCATTAAGCACTATGCCGTCTATATTGTCTTCTCGCGCTTTTTCCATGCGGTCGATGAGTGCACCTTCACTGTTGGATTGAAAAAATTCAAGTTGCACATCCACGTTTTGACCTTGCAAAAGTTGTTCGGTCATATGCGGCACATGTTCCATGGTTTCAGTACCATAGATATGCGGCTGCCTTTGCCCAAGGGATTTTAAATTGGGCCCATTTATGATGAGTATATGAAGTTTTTTCATGCGTGTTCGCCGTTTGCATTTTGTTGCAGATAAATGTATAATAATCAGCTATAAACAGGGTGTTCAAAAAATGTAAAATGCAAGGAAGATAGCTTTTTTTGAGGAAGCATAGGGCTCTTGTGGCCCATGCAACGAACAAAAAAGTACTCTGACGAAGCAGAGTGCATTTTTTCAACAGCCTGCTGAATAAAAAATAACCTAAGATTATTTGCCTATTCATGGTCTTTTGTCAAGTCGAAGGCTTAGGGCATGTTTTTTAACTGATTACCAAAGGGAATGTATGCAATCTAAACTTGTCTTAGAAACAACGGCTTATACCCTAGAACAAATTGCCGTACTTGATGTGGCGCAAATTGCTTTGGCCGGGCGCTCCAATGTGGGCAAGTCTTCCCTAGTGAATGCTCTTGCCGGACGTAAATCTTTGGCAAAAATTTCTTCCACACCCGGCAAAACCCGCTCTTTAAATTTTTATCATGTGGAGCCGGATAATTTTTATGTGGTGGATTTGCCGGGTTATGGCTATGCCAGATGCAGCAAGGAAGAGCGCAATAAATGGGGAAAACTCATGCAGCAATATTTGGTGAATTGTCAATCATTAAAGGCCTTAGCGCTGCTGCTCGATTGCCGTTTGCCGCCGCAAAAACTTGACGTGCAACTTTCTGAATTTGCCAAAATGCACCGCATTCCTATTTTGCCCATTTTGACAAAGGCCGATAAATGCAAACAACGCGAACGCTCAGACAGGCAAAAAACATGGGCTGACTTGCTCAACGGCACCTTGCCCATAATTACTTCTTCCGCAAGCGGTCTTGGGCTTACAGAACTTTGGCAGGCTTTGCGTAAAGTGGCCGAAGTAGAACCTAAGGATGCAAAAGAATTGTAAAAACGTAATATTTTGTTTTTCCCTTTTTTACATCAATATTTTCTTGTCTACACCTGTATTCGATGATAGGTGTAGATAAATTTTTGATTTTTGCAAAACGTTTTACGACATAAACTTTTAGCGTACAATTGATAAGGAGGCTGTGTGTCGAATCCCCTACAAACACCCTTAAGTGCGTGGCATCGTGCTAAGGGTGCTAAAATGGCCGACTTTGCCGGATGGGATATGCCCATTCAATACGAAGGCATTTTGGCAGAGCATGAACATACCCGCACCAAGGCTTCTGTTTTTGACATTTGCCATATGGGAGAATTTCGCATAAGCGGTGAAGGCGCTGCCAAAGCCCTTTCTCTTGCGGTGACGCATAATCTTGAAACTTTAAAGCCCGGTAAATGCCGATATGGTTTTTTGCTCAATGATAAGGGCAATATGTTAGATGACCTTATTGTATACCGCATGGCAGAAGACGATTTTATGCTTGTGGTTAATGGGGCGCGTGTGGCTGTAGATTTTGCAGCTTTGCAAGAACGCATGCCACAAGGTATCACTTTAGAAGATATTTCTGCGGCAACAGCCAAAATAGATTTGCAAGGGCCTAAGTCTTTGGAAGTTTTGCAAAGTGTGCTTGGAGCATCTTTCCAGCATTTGGGCTATTTTGCTTTTGAAGAATTTGCCTATGAGGGCGAAAAAATGCTTGTGAGCCGTACCGGTTATACAGGTGAACTTGGCTATGAATTGTATTTGCCAACAAGTCTTGCCCTGAATCTTTGGGAAGCATTATTGCAATCAGAGCTTGTGAAGCCGGCCGGCCTTGGCGCGCGTGATACCTTGCGCCTTGAAGCTGGTTTGCCATTGTATGGGCACGAACTTGACGAAGCGCATAATCCCACCGAAGCCGGCATGGGTAGAATGCTCACAAGCACTGCTGCCTATGTGGGGCATGCCCATGTG
This sequence comes from uncultured Desulfovibrionaceae bacterium, assembly GCA_964369505.1. Taxonomy (GTDB): domain Bacteria; phylum Desulfobacterota; class Desulfovibrionia; order Desulfovibrionales; family Desulfovibrionaceae; genus CAYJAD01. The sequence goes on from CAYJGS010000144.1 coordinate 2,676, forward strand.
GGTGAAATACGCCAAAAATTGCTAGGTCTACGTTTTGAAGGACGCAGGGCAGCGCGGCACGGTGACATTTTGACCTTGCCTTCGGGTGAGGAAGTGGGCATTGTGACCAGCGGCTCTTTTGCGCCTTCGCTTGGCTTTGTTATAGCTTTAGCTTGGGTGGATGCCGCCCATGCCGAAAATACAGAATTTGCCGTGCGCACAGCGCGTGCTTCTTTGCCGGCTACAGTTGTGGAATTGCCTTTCTATACAGAAGGCACTGCACGTATTAAATTATAATTTAGGGGAGATTTTTCATGTCCATTCCAAAAGAACTTTTGTACGATAAAACCCATGAGTGGGTGCGTGTTGAGGGAAATGAAGCCGTTATCGGTATTACACATTTTGCCCAAGACGCTTTAGGCGATATTACCTATGTGGATCTTCCTGATGTTGGTACTGTGCTCAGTGCCGGCGATGAGTTTGGCTCCATTGAATCTGTAAAAGCCGCAAGCGAACTCTATGCTCCTGTAAGTGGTGAAGTGTTGGCTGTGAATAACGACATTAATAATGCACCGGAAGTGGTGAACAATGCCCCTTATACTGACGGTTGGATGTTGCGCATAAAGCTTGACGGCACCCCCGAAGGCTTGCTTGATGCAGCAGCTTACGAAGCGCTGTGCGCTGAAGAAAGCCATTAGTCTATGTTCTGTGATGCGTATCACAGTCTAAAATTTATGGAGGGGGTAGTACATGCAATGTTTTACCCCTTTTTCATTCACGTTCATACGAATAGGTTATATAAACCCTTTCTATGGCATAAGCATATGAGGTAAGTACCCTATGCCCTTTATTCCACATACCGAAGAAGAATTGCAACACATGCTCAAACGCATTGGTGTGACAACGCTTGACGATCTTTTTGCCGACATCAAGCCGGACATGCGTCCAAAATCTTTTAATCTTCCAGAAGGCTTGAGCGAAATGGATGTGTGCGCACATCTTGAAGGCTTGGCCGGAAAAAATGCTTGCGATATGGTAAGCTTTTTGGGAGCCGGTTTTTATGACCACGCTATCCCCAAGGCCATTGATGCGCTTACTTCGCGCGGTGAATTTTATACAGCCTATACGCCGTATCAGCCCGAATCTTCGCAAGGTACCTTGCAGGCCATTTTTGAATATCAAACGGCAGTTACGCGCCTTTTGGGTATGGATTGCGCCAATGCTTCGGTGTACGACGGCGGCTCTGCCATTTTTGAAGCCATGATGATGGCTGTGCGCGAAACCAAGCGCAAAAAAATTATCATCGACGGCACGGTAAATCCCATTTGGCGACGCATGGCTATAGATTATTGTGCTAACTTAGATGTGGAAATAGTAGAAATACCACATAAAAAAGCCCGCCCGGATATGGAAGCTTTGCAAGCTGCCATAGACAATACTTGCGCTTGTGTTGTTGTGCAAAATCCTAATTTCTTCGGCTCCATAGAAGATTTTACCGAGCTTTTTGCCCACGCTAAATCACAAAAAGCCTTGTCCATACTTTCTGTATATCCCATCATGCAGGCTGTGGTAAAAACTGCCGGCGAAATGGGCGCAGATGTGGCTGTGGCCGATGGGCAAGCCTTGGGCATGCCTTTAGCTTTTGGTGGTCCATACCTTGGCATTATGACCTGCCGCAAAGAATATATACGCCAATTCCCCGGCCGTATTGCAGGCCGCACCAAGGATGTGGATGGCAAAAGAGGCTATGTGCTCACCTTGCAAGCGCGTGAACAGCACATACGCCGCGCCAAAGCCACGTCTAATATCTGTTCAAACCAAGCGCTTTGTGCTTTGCGCAGTATTATATATCTTTCCCTTTTGGGCCCTGAAGGCTTACGCCGTGTGGCGCTTTTGAGCATGGAAAATGCGCGTTATGCCGTGCAGCAATGGACAAGCCTTGCCGGAGTAAGCTTATTGCACGAAGCACCCTATGGCAATGAAGTGGCCTTGCAATTGCCTGTTCCTGCTGAAGAATTGGCCGGAAAAATGCTAGAACATGGCTATGCCATCGGTTTTCCTGTGGGGCGTTATTATGCAGGTATGGAAAATGTTCTGCTTGTGGCTTGCACAGAAAAAACCACCCGTGAAAATGTTGATGGGCTCATCAGCAAAGTAAAAGGACTGCTCGCATGAAAACAGTATACGAAAAATCCGTAGCCGGTCGCTCTGCTTGGTTGCCAAAGGCTCCCACGCGCAGCGCACAAGATATGTTGCCTGCCGAACTTTTGCGGCAAAGCCCTTTGAATATGCCTGAACTTTCTGAGCTTGATGTGGTGCGCCACTTCACCCTTTTGTCGCAGCGCAATTATTCTGTGGACAGTAATTTCTATCCCTTAGGCTCTTGTACCATGAAGTACAATCCCAAATTTACCGAAGCTGTGGCTGCCTATCCAGGCTTTACAGGCATACACCCTGCTTTGGCGCAATTACCGGGCGGCGAAATGTACACCCAAGGCGCCTTAGAATGCATTTGGGATTTTGAGCGTTTGTTGTGCGAAATAACAGGCATGGATTCTTATACCTTACAGCCCATGGCCGGCGCACACGGTGAATTTACCGGCGCCATGCTCATTGCTGCTTATCACCGCGATAAAGGCAATAAAAAAACCAAGGTCATTTGCCCAGATTCCGCCCACGGCACCAACCCTGCCTCTGCTGTGCTTGCCGGCTATGAAGTGGTGAATATTCCTTCGCGCGACGGTATAATCGATCCAGAAGCTTTGGAAGCTGCTTTAAGCGATGATGTGGCGGCGGTGATGATGACATGCCCCAATACCCTTGGTCTTTTTGAAGACCATTTGCCCACCATTGTGGAAAAAATGCGCAAAGTTGACGCCTTGCTCTATTATGACGGCGCCAATATGAACGCCATTTTGGGTAAGATGCGTGTGGGCGATGTGGGTTTTGACGTGGTGCACTGGAATGTGCACAAAACCTTGAGCACTCCTCACGGTGGCGGCGGCCCAGGTTCCGGTCCTGTGGGTGTTTCTGCAAGGCTTACCCCCTATATGCCCGTGGCCAGAGTGGAAAAAAAGGACGACGGCACTTTTGGCTTAAATTATAATCATCCCAAGTCCATAGGCTATATAGCGCCATT
>CAYJGS010000145.1:0-5788 GCA_964369505.1 uncultured Desulfovibrionaceae bacterium
AACATCCTCAATGGTAACAATACCGGATGTCCCCCCATATTCATCAAGGGCAATGGCTATATGTATTTTTCTGCTACGGAATTCTTGAAGTAGTTCGCGCACGCCCTTGGTTTCCGGCACAAAAAAAGGCTCGCGCATGATTTCATTAACGGGGGTAAGTTGTTTGTCTTCATCAATAAGATAGCGCAACAGGTCTTTGGCATGCACAATACCTATGATATTGTCGCGCGTTTCTTGATACACAGGAATACGTGAATGACCTGATTCAACAATGAATTTAGCAACTTCTAAAAGTGGAGTTTGCGAGGGTGTGCAATCAATATCGGTGCGAGGGGTCATGATTTCTTGCACCTGCATATCGTCAATGGCTAAGATGCTCAAGAGCATGGACTCTTCGTCTGCGGCAACTTCGCCATCGGCACGCGCTTCTAAAATGGCTTTTTTTAAGGTTTCGTCGTCTTCACGGCGGAAAATATTTGCCAACCGTGACCAGATTGTACTGTCAGAGCCTCCGTCCAAGAGTGCCTCCATGGCTATAGGTTAATGAATTGTAAAAACAGATTGTCTAAGTTTTCAATAAACATATCTTAAAAAACATTATTTTCTCATTTCTTGTTCCATATGGCAACGCATAACCCACACAGAAAGTGGCGGAATATATCCATTTTTATCTATGGGAAACCAGGTAATGTCTTGGTGTGCTTGTGTAATGGTTGCCCATGTTTCAAATTGCACACCCATGTGCCATACTCTTTCTTTTTCTGCATGGTTCAGTGATGTTACGCGGCAAGAGAGCCACAATGCAAGTGAATTTTTTTCTTTGTCTGGCGCATTTTTCAAGTTGTTATCAGTGTTTGCATTTGGTTCATTAGTATGCTTTTTTGCCGGCTCTTTGAGAGCTAAAACCATTAAAAGGTGTGTTCCTTTTTCTAATATTTGCGTATCTTCGGGCATGAGCGCTTCTTGCACGCAAAGCCGCAAACCACCTGCAGAGACATTATCAAGAAAAATGGAGTTTGTCGAATGCGGATCATAAGTCAACAAAGGTTTTTTGAGTTTTAGCTTATGCGTAGGCAGGGGAGAGTTTGGGGGAATAATCCATAAGCCCAAGCCGCGAACTGAATTTTTGGGTGGGATAAAACGCAAACAAGAGCGCCTTTGCCCAGGGTCTATAATGGGAGGAAGGGCAATGCTCAGTTCAGTAACTTTTCCCTGTCGCTTAGCAGCAAAGCAAAATCCGGTAAAATGATAAAAAGAAGTTTTTTGGTCATCTACAATACTAAAATAAAAAGACATAGTACTGTTTGCCCATTGGTGCGAAGCAAAAGCGTCAAGCACTTGGATAACAACGGTTTGCTTTTCCAACGAAAGACATGTTCCCACAATGTTTGCGCCTTTAAATTCTCCGTGCAAAATTTCTAAATGAAAATTACTGCGCTGTTCTAAAGCCATATTCAATAACTTTTTAACAATCTGCATGCGCGCAGAATGCGCCTTGCATTGAATAAATTTTTTGTAAAATTTTTGCTCAAGACCATAGGCTATCATGGCAATGACAATGCCAAGAGCACAGCCTAAGAGTATATGGGTAACTTGCATGCTTGACTCATTAAATAAGTTGTTGTCCAATGTAAATTTGCACACAGTGTATGCTTTTTCCGTGAAAAGTAAAGAAAGATTTTTTTCATACTTTTTTACTGGAAAAAGCGGTGAATTTTGGCTAGAGTGGCTAAAAAATTCATATATTTTATGAAAGGAGCAAGAAGAGAATATAATGCTAAGTGCTGCGTATAAACTTAAAATAATGTACAAATTTGGTTTTTTGCACTATGTTTTGGCAAAAAAAATGTTTCGCAAACCCATAGTACACATGCTCTGTTTTGTTATTGAATTTTTTTGCATATCTTATGGTTATGTGTTGTTACATAACGCTTTAAGCGCACCGGATGCAATTATTGATTTTTCTAAATCCATGTATTTTACCGTGATTTCCGCAACAACAGTGGGTTATGGTGATCATTACCCCATACATAACATAACGCAGTGGTATGTTATTTTTCTTATGATTCTTTATTTACCGTTTCGGTTTTTTTACACCGCAGGTGTAACTGGTTTTCTTTTTAAAAGCTATGCAGATTTAAAACAAATTGGAAGGTGGTTTCCCATGTTATATGATCATGTGATTGTATATTGCAACGCAGAAAGCATTGAACGCAATAATTATATGTGGCTTGAACGTTTCATAAATGAAAATAGAAAATCTTTGCTGTATAAAAGCTCTGATATTATTGTTGTGAATAGCAATCAAGACGCTAATGAAAGTTTTTTGCAATATTTTTCTGAAAAAGGAACTTTTTTTACAAAAGTGCATTTTATAAATGCAAATGTTAATGAAGAAAAATTTTTCCAAAAAATAAATATAGATAAAGCCCGTAAAATATATGTACTTGCTGACGAAAACGATATCAGCAGCGATTCAGAAGTTTTTGATATGGTATACAGAATTGATAAAGAAACAGATTATAATAACGGAGTAACAGCTGAGCTTGTTAACGATAACAATAGAGAAAGAATAGAAAAACTTGGCGCCAATGTTATTTTGCGCCCCAACAGATCTATGCCTGAAATGCTTATCACCTGCACCATTGCTCCAGGTGCATCTAGAATGATTGAAGAAATTGTTTCACGCGGTGGAGATAGCATTGAAAGGTTTTCCGTGTCCTGCCATAGATTTTTGTGGGGGGATCTTTTATATCACCTTAATATGGAAGATATAGGCACAGCTACTGCTCTGATATATGAAGATGAAAGTGTAGACGCCAATCCCCCTGGAAAAACAGAAGTTATTGATGCAAAAGCCATTCTTGTGCTTGTGAACGAAATGGGGCAGAAAGATTATGCAAGCATACAAGAACGCATAGATTGCGTCGTGCGAGAAAAAATTTGCTTGGATTAGCAAATCTTTAAAAAAGATATTCTATAACAGGCTGTTGAAAAAGTGCAATCTGCGTCGGCAGATTACTTTTTTGTTCGTTGCATGGGCCATAAGAGCCCAATGCTTCCTCAAAAAAAGCAATCTTTCTTGCATCTTACACTTTTTGAACTGCCTGAGAAAAACGAAGATTTTGATTTTTTAAAAAACATTTTGTTTGAAACGATTTTTTCAACAGACTGATAAGAAAATATTTTTTAGGGAAAGGAGCTTTCTTCACCACTCAAAAAAAGCTCCCCTCACCCATAAAACAATAAAGAAATTAGCCTTTGCGTTCTATCTTGGCCCAAGTATCTTTTAAACCTACAATGCGGTTAAATATAGGCGCACCTTCTGCACTGTCTTTATCGGCACAAAAGTAGCCTAAGCGTTCAAACTGCACTTTTTCGCCTATTTTCACATCCGCAAGACTTGGCTCGCACATGGCTGTCACTATTTTGAGAGAATCTGCATTAATATAATCTAAAAATGTCTTGCCTTCTTCCACAGCATTGGGATTTTCTAAGGTGAAAAGATGTTCGTACAAGCGTGTTTCTAAGGGTTTAGCATAATCCTTAGCCACCCAATGTATGGTTCCGCGCACCTTGCGTCCATCGGCACTTTTACCGCCACGACTTTCAGGATCATAGGTGCAGCGCAATTCTACCACTTGACCATTGGCATCACAAATGGCCTCTTTGCATGTGAGATAAAAGGCATAGCGCAAGCGCACTTCATTGCCCACATACAAACGGTGGAATTTCTTGGGCGGTTCTAAGCGGAAGTCATCGCGTTCAATATACAATTCACGCGCAAAGGGTGCTATGCGTGTGCCATAGGATGCGTCTTCCGGATGGCAAGGCATTTCCAAATGCTCCACTTGCCCTTCGGGATAGTTTTCTATAACCACCTTAATGGGATCCAACACAGCCATAAGGCGCTTGGTATGCGCATTTAAATATTCGCGCTGGCAAAATTCAAACAAGCTATAATCCACCATAGAATCAGCTCGCGCCACCCCTATGCGATTACAAAAGTCGCGCAAAGCCTCTGGCGGTACGCCGCGTCTGCGCATACCGCTGATGGTGGGCATGCGTGGATCGTCCCAACCGCGCACGTGGCCTTCTTCTACCAATTGGATGAGTTTGCGCTTTGAGAGTATGGTATAGGTCACTTGCAACCTGGCAAATTCGATTTGTTGTGAATGGAATGCTTGTGCGGTATCCAAAACCCAATCGTACAGTTCTCTATTATTGGTAAATTCTAAAGAACAAAGTGAGTGCGTTACCCCTTCTATAGAGTCAGAAAGGCAGTGCGCATAATCATACATGGGATAAATGCACCAAGCGTCACCGGTGCGGTGATGATGCGCATGGCGAATACGGTATAATGTGGGATCGCGCATGACTATATTGGGCGATTGCATGTCTATTTTTGCACGCAAAACATGGGCACCATCAGGAAATTCGCCGGCACGCATGCGTTTAAAAAGGTCTAAATTTTCTTCGACACTGCGCCCACGATGGGGGCTTTCTTGCCCGGGTTCGGTGAAAGTGCCGCGCATGGCGCGGATTTCTTCTGGCGTGCAAGAATCCACATAGGCTTTGCCTGCCAAAATAAGCTGTTCGGCATATTTATACAACTGTTCAAAATAATTGGAAGCAAAAAGAGCGTTTACCTTTTTTCCCCAAAGCCATACCACATCTTCGTATATGGCCTCCACATATTCTGTTTCTTCCTTGGTGGGGTTGGTATCGTCAAAACGTATATTGCACACCCCTTGAAAGTCTTCAGCCACGCCAAAATTTAAAAAAATGGATTTAGCATGCCCAAGGTGCAAATATCCGTTGGGTTCAGGCGGAAAGCGCGTCTGCACCCGAGCGTCAAAACGACCCGTGTTATTATCTTCGGCTATGCGTGCGCGGATAAAATCCACAACATTTTCGGCGCTTGTATCTTTGGAATCTGGCGTTGTGCTCATACTACTTCCTATATATTAAATTTTACAAACAAATAATTTATACAAAAATACGCACACGGTCAACACAAAACACCGCCAACACAAAATATAGCAATAATTTCTTACTATTACACAAAAATGGCTGTCATATTTTTTTTCATTTAAAATGTTGATTTTTTAGTATATTGTATTCAGAATGCTGCAAAGGGGAACAATATGCAAATATTACAAAAGAATTCTTTGGGTCAAGAAGCCACCAACCTTTTACGGAAAATGTTACTTGACGGCCATTTTGTAGAAGGTGAACGCTTAGTAGAAGACCGTATTGCCGCAGACCTTGGCATAAGCCGCACCCCTTTACGAGAAGCTTTGCACCGTTTAGCCCAAGAGGGGCTCTTAGAAAAAAGGCGCGCCGGTGGCTACATACTGCGCCCTTTACAGCGCAGTGAAATTGAAGATGCCATCAATATACGTAGCATGCTCGAATCTTATGCAGCGTCCTTGGCCGCTCAAAGAGCTACACCTGAGCAATTACAAGATCTGCGCAAAAATCTGACAAGCTTTAACAAAGCCCGAGAAAAAAAGAATATTCCTCTTTTGGTAGACTTAAACGAAGCTTTCCACAGCCTTTTGCGCGAAGCAGCTCATGCCCCCTTGCTCTCGCAACTCTTGGTGGAACTTGACGGCGTTGTGGAGCGCATGTTACGCCAAACCATATCGAGCGACGTTACAAAATGGTCCGACGCCGACCACACACAAATACTTGAATACATTGAAAAAGGCCAAGCGAACAAAGCAAGCTTGGCCATGCAAAAACATATAGATCACGCCAAAAAGGCGATTTTGGAGTTTTTGGG
>CAYJGS010000146.1:0-5688 GCA_964369505.1 uncultured Desulfovibrionaceae bacterium
TTGACGCAGCAGATGGTGCTTTTTCAACAGCCTGCTATATCAGTTGCGCGCGGCTAGCACCAAATTCATATGCTCATAGGCCTTACCCGTGGCCATGCGTCCGCGCGGAGTGCGTTTTAAAAAACCGCATTGGATGAGGTAGGGCTCATAAATATCTTCGATGGTGCGCACTTCTTCTGAACAAGCCACGGCCAAAGTCTTAATGCCCACAGGCCCGCCATCATACACGGAAATGAGCACCTGCAAAAGTTTTCTATCCATTTGGTCCAGGCCATGCGTATCCACGTCCATACGTTCCATGGCTTTGGCGGCTTGTTCTTCGGTAATGGTGGGTTCATTGTGTATGAGCGCAAAATCGCGCACGCGCCGCAAAAGCCTGTTGGCTATGCGCGGAGTTCCTCGAGAGCGACGGCCAATTTCCAAGGCGCCGTCGGGGGTAATGGGCACACCTAAAATACCTGCAGTGCGTTGTACTATTTGTGCCAATTCCTTGGGATTATAAAATTCTAACCGTGCCACAATGCCAAAGCGGTCTCGCAAAGGTGAAGAAAGCAAACCCATGCGTGTGGTAGCGCCCACCAATGTGAAGGGCTCAAGGTCAATTTTTACCGTGCGCGCCGCAGGCCCTTGCCCGATGACAAGGTCAAGTTTGAAATCTTCCATGGCCGGATACAATACTTCTTCAACCGCAATGGGCATGCGATGGATTTCATCCACAAAAAGAATATCGTGGCGTGAAAGATTGGTCAAAATGGCCGCAAGGTCACCACTGCGTTCAAGCACAGGCCCTGAAGTGCAAATAATATTTACGCCAAGTTCTGCGGCAATAATTTGGGCAAGGGTGGTTTTGCCAAGGCCCGGGTTACCGCAAAACAGCGTATGGTCAAGGGCTTTACCTCTTTCTTTGGCGGCGGCAATATACACGCGCAAATTGGCGCGCAATTCTTCTTGGCCAATAAAATCGTGAAGAGAACGCGGCCGCACCGATTCTTCAGCACCAGAAACAAGAGCGGCTTCGGCCTTGGCAAAGGCTGCTTTTTCTGCTTCTGTAAGCGCAATATCATCTTCTGCCATAGCATTACCAAAAACGGCCATGGCCGAAGGTGTGGAAGGTTCTTTTGTCATATATTAGCCTTTGGCAAGACCTTTTAAAGCAGCGCGCAAAGTTCCGGAAACATCCAAATCCGGTTCTTTTTGTAAAATACTGCGTACCAAGGGGCCTGTTTCTTCTTCTGAATAACCAAGATTAGAAAGGCCGTCCAGCACATCACGCAAAATAGTGCCCGCAGAAGAAAAATTACCCAAGGTTCCCGGCACATCCTCTACTTTAAGTTTGTATTTTAATTCTAAAAAAATATGCTGTGCCGTTTTTTTACCTATGCCGGACACGCGAGTTAAACCCACAAGATCATCTTCAAGCACAAGGCGGCGCAAATCGTCGGGGCGGTATAGCGAAAGAATGGCCAAGGCCGTGCGCGCGCCCACCTTAGAAATACTGATGAGCACTTCAAAAGTCAGCCGCTCATCCCATGTTTCAAAACCGTATAATTCTTGAGCATCTTCACGAACTTGCATGCTAATATGAAAAGAAACAAATTCTCCTTGCGCTGGCAAATGGCTCAATGTGTGATTTGGCAAGGCCACAGCATAGCCAAGGCCGCCTTCGGTTATCACCACACAAGCATTGGCCCATCTTTGCCCAAGCCTTCCTTCCACATACGCAATCATGTCTATCCTCCGATGGAGACCATTTTTTTCTGCGCCACAGCCACCGAGCGGCGCGCTTTTAACAATTCTTCTCCAAGGGGCTTAATTTTAACAGCCTCTTCAATAATTTTTTTAATATGCTCTTCTGCCGCGCGCCCTTGAAGCTTGGGGTTACGCAAAATATTTCTGACATTATATTCTTTATCCGCAAAAAGACACGTGCGCAAAAAGCCGTCAGAAGTAACCCGTATTCTATTGCATACATTACAAAAATGATTAGACATGGCTGTTATAAAACCAAGCCTTCCTCGCCCACCTTCAAGGCCATACATGGCGGCAGGACCAGCCAGCGCCCCTTCGCTTTTTTCTTTTTCCGTGTGTGGCGTATATGGGGAAATATTGGCGTAGCGCCCTGCTATTTCCAAAAGCTCAGAAGCAGGCAAAAAGGTTGCCGTGTCCCAAGAAGTTTGGCTGCCCATGGGCATAAACTCAATAAAGCGAATATCTACAGGATATTGCATGACAAATTCCACAAAGGATTGCATTTCTGTATCTGTTACTCCGCGCAAAGCCACAGCATTAAGCTTTATGGCTATGCCCGCTTGCATAAGAGCGTCCATGGTGGCGCGCACTTCATGCAAAAGGTCTTGCCCCGTAATGCGCGCAAAAGTTTCCGGCACAAAAGAATCCAAGGATATGTTTAGCGTATGCACAGAAAGATCGCGCAAGGCCTGCACATGTGGGCGCACAAGGGTGCCGTTGGTTGTCATGCGCACATCTAAATTGGGGTGATTTTTATGTAGCATTTCCACAAAGGAAATAAAACCCTTACGCGCAAAAGGTTCCCCGCCGGTCAGACGAACCTTTGTAATGCCCATATCTGTGGTTACTCGAACAATGCGACACATTTCTTCATAGCGCAGCACACTCTCATGGGTTATACACTGCGTATCGTCATAGCTGCGGCAATACGTACAGCGTAAATTACAGCGATCTGTCACCGAAAGGCGCAAATAGCGCACACTGCGCCCATGTGTATCCAAGGGTATTTGATTAATTTTTTTCATAACCCGGTAATACAAACGAAGAAGTTTCTGCCTGCCCTTGGCCTTTGGGGCAATTGCTTTGCAAATAGCAAATTTCGCAGCCGCCCTTAAAAGGAAAATGCGTGACCACCGCAAAGCGTCGCTCTAAGCTTGGCCCGTCTTCTTTATAGGGCATTCCAAGGTCTGCCAAAGCAGCACGCAAAGCGTCTGTGGGGCGCGGCGCTGGAGCACAGCCGGCATCTTCCACTTCCGGTAAAAGCCCATGCACGGTACTCATACATAAAGTTTGCGCCAAGCTATTGTCTAAATATGCTTGCGAAGGCGATTCAGCCCAGGCTGTATCAATGCTTTCTTCCACATCTTCCGGAAGCCAAACCACCAGATACTTAATTTTTCCTGTATCCACAGTGTGCACTTGTAATTTTTTGGTCCAATCTTCCCACAAAGTGGCACAGCGCTCAAGAATTTGCCCACCCATGCGAGTTTCTTGGCTATTGCGCATAATAAGTTCAATATCAAAATAAGGAACAACTTCTAATTTTTCGGCAGTATATGTATTCATAATCTTTCCTAGTTTTTTTCTTATAGAGCATTTAAAAAAAATCCCCAGTCATTGCTGCAAAGATTATATTCGCCTAAGCAGCTAAGAAGGTCAAGGACAGCGCAAGGCTTTTAGTATTTTTTTTGTGTAAATCGTATAACGCTTGGCCGCATGTCCTTATCCGCTCAGGACGAATCAAAGAAGAAGAATGCAAAAACTTAAAATTAACACGTTTGGGGGGATGGCAGAGGGGAAAGGGCGTTGGCAAAAGTAATTTTATCTGTTCACGGCGGGTTCAGGAAAGGTGCACGAACGTTTACATATAAGTTCGTTTTAAGGGTTAAAGAAAGGAAGGAATCGATAAAAATTCCTTCCCATCACATCAAAAAACACACTAGAAGCCGAAGCCGTCACCGTCGGAGCCACTAGCTCCAAAACCAAAGTCAGCGGCTGGTCCGCCATCATTGGCTGGTTCTTCTTCTACTGCGGCGGCTTCGCCTGCCACAGCGCCTGCTGCTGCACCGGCTGCACCGGCCACAACCATGCCTTTCATATTATCTTTGATGGCGTCTTTGATCATGGAAAGAAGTTCTTGCTGATCAACGGCCATTTTGCCTTGATAGGGTATGAGCTCTTTGCGTAAAGCGCCCATATCCGTAGTCATGGTTTTAATTTTTGCTTCGAGTTGATCGCATTTCTTTTCAAGCTCAGTGGCCTTAGCTTCTGAGGGCTCAAGGCTAGCAACGCGGTCATTCAAAGATTTTATTTCATCATTTTGAGCCTTTACTGTGGCATCTAAATCTGCCAAAGCGCCAAGGGTTTTGGCTGCAAGGGCTTGCATGCCAGCACCCATGGGAGGAACAGACACATTATCGCCAATACTTTTTTTCTTTTCGGCAATGAAGCTATCCCAAGGGGTGGTGCCGTCGTATTCGATACCCACAAAATCGGGGTACAGAGTGGCAAGCCAGCCAGCGGCCAAGGGGCCCACAACGCGAGCAACACAATCGCACTCAAGAGATTGTCCGGTCAAAAAGCCAGCCAATTCTTTTACATCAACGTCTTCCTTGCCGGTTACAAGGGCAAGAACTGTGTCCATTGGGAAGACTTTACGAGCTACATCAGACATATTACTGCCTCCTCCTGTAGTATCAGGGAGATGGGGTTATTTATTTTACTTGCGACCAACCATGCGTACATAGGTTAGAGCGGCTGTTCTGTATACAAAGTGACCAAGTTTTGACCATGGTAGATAGGCAAAGAGCATCCATACTGAAACAAGGTGTAGGTAATACACGCAAAAAGCAGGATGAATGGCGTCCATTAAGCGGAACACTTGGCTTAAAATACCGGTAACAGCCACAACCCAAATTATACCTAAGAGATACCAGTCATAAAAACTGGAACCTTGATACTTGGGATTAAGCTTCATGCGACGTATGGTCAGTATGCAAAGCGAAGTGATCATGGCTAATGCCCCAATATTTGCTAATATTTTAATGGGGTTGGTCAATGACAACGGTGTTGTAATTTTCATTGCAGGGATGAGCATACCGCCCCAACTTCCTGCAGCAATAACACCGGTAACAACGGCCAAAGCCACAAAGCTGCTCACCAAGAGCATATGCCCTAATTTGCGACCACCTTTGGCTTCTGTTTCTTCGCTTGTATCAGTACTTGTTGCGCAATCACTGAATTTTTTGTGGGTAATGATTTCTTCTACAATCACATCATAAAGGTGCATATACCAGGGCTTGGTTTTGCCAAGCATAAGCACAGTACCTTCAGGTTTAAAGCGACTGATAAGGCGCATGGTTCCTTTGTAGAGCACAAAGACTGCGCTGAAGAACGTGACCATAAATAAGGGGTCTACCACAAAAAGGATGTGGAATATCTGACTAAAAACAATGCTGCCATCGGCGGCTCTTGGGAACCAATCGCCAACGATACCTGCACGCACCATCCATATGACAAAGAAGAGTATGGCAGGAATGGCCACTAAAAAGGGCAATCCCTTGGCCGAGCTCATCCATTTGCCGATGATGGTGGGTTCTGTTAAGTCGCGATACACCATATTTCTTGCTGCAGACATAAGGTCTGCCGGACGTGCGCCACGTGGGCAAAGATCTGCGCAATTGCCGCAATTGTGGCAAAGCCAAAGATCTATGTCATTTTCGAGCTTTTCTTTCAGTCCCCAAGAAGCCCATACCATTTCCTTGCGGGGATAGGGGCTATTTGCTGGAGACACGGGGCAGGCCACGGAGCAAGTGGCGCATTGATAACACTTTTTCAGTGTTTCACCACCTGCGGCCTGAAGCTCACGCACAAATTCCGTATCCGGTTGTAATTTTACTTGTGCCATGCCTTCCTCCTACATGCCCTTGAATGGGTTGG
>CAYJGS010000147.1:0-5667 GCA_964369505.1 uncultured Desulfovibrionaceae bacterium
AAAACTAGTGGTGGGTAGAGATGTCCATGGTAGGTTCGACTCCTATACGCCTCCGCCAATATATGTATAAAACAGCGAAGCTTATATGTAAGTTTCGCTTTTTTGTGGAAAAAAAACCTCCCGCTAGGCGGGAGGTTAGAGTGTTATTTACCCATAGCATTCATAAAGTCTTTATTGCTTTTGGTGTTGCGCATTTTATCGAGCAAGAATTCCATACTGTCAATGGAAGACATGGGTGCCAAAATTTTGCGCAAAATCCAAACTCTATTGAGCACTTCTTCGCTGAGCAACAAGTCTTCTTTGCGTGTGCCTGTGCGGTTAATATCTATGGCTGGGAATACACGCTTATCGGACAAATGGCGATCTAAATAGATTTCCATATTGCCTGTGCCTTTAAATTCTTCAAAAATCACTTCATCCATACGCGAGCCGGTTTCAATGAGGGCTGAAGCAATAATGGTTAAGCTGCCGCCTTCTTCCACGTTGCGTGCAGCACCAAAAAAGCGTTTTGGCCGTTGCAAGGCATTGGCATCAAGGCCACCGGAAAGTACACGTCCAGAAGGAGGCGTTACAGCATTATAGGCGCGACCAAGGCGGGTGATGGAGTCTAATAGAATAACCACATCGCGTTTGCGTTCTACAAGGCGTTTTGCTTTTTCAAGCACCATTTCACAAACTTGCACATGGCGTTGTGGAGGTTCATCAAAAGTTGAACTTACAACTTCAGCTTTTTTCACCGTTCTTTCCATATCGGTTACTTCTTCGGGGCGTTCGTCTATGAGCAAAACGATGAGGTATACATCAGGAAAGTTGGCATTGATGGCATTGGCTAAGGATTGCAACAGTATGGTTTTACCTGTGCGGGGCGGCGCTACGATGAGTCCGCGTTGCCCAAGCCCAATGGGGGACATAATATCAATAACTCGGTTGGAGAGGTTTTTTTCTCCATTTTCCATCACAAGCTGAGAGTCGGGATATATGGGGGTTAAATTATCAAAGAGGACAAGATTTTTAGCGTATTCTGGAGGTTCAAAACCTATTTCTGTGACTTTGAGTAAGGCAAAGTAGCGTTCACCTTCTTTGGGAGGGCGTATTTGCCCTGAAACAATATCACCTTTTCGTAAAGAAAAACGCCGTATTTGTGATGGAGAAACGTATATGTCGTCAGGGCCTGGCATGTAACTACACAAAGGGGAACGCAAAAAGCCAAAGCCGTCGGGTAAAATTTCCAATACCCCGTCGCCGTAAATGGCTCCATTTTGTGAAGAACACGATTGTAATAAAGAGAAAATGAGTTCCTGCTTGCGCATGGAGCTGGCATTTTCAAGGCCATATTGCTCGGCCAGATCCATAAGGTCGTGCATACTTCTTGTCTTAAGTTCTGTAAGACTTAAGAAACTTTCCGCTGTAATTTCGGGGTCAGCTTTCTTTTTACGCATAAAAGTCCATATTTTTTGATTTTTTGCTTAGAGAAGTTTTAACGCACCAAAAAAGCGCGCAAAACAAGGCTTGTCTACAATGTGTGTGGGGACAAGAAGATATCGAAGCGAGTTACATTTAACGTAAACCGCAACGTATGGCAAGTAAAAAAACTTAGCTGAGATAGCAAAATCAGTTCTTGGTGACTTGATGAGGATAATTGGCCAAAATATCGTCGCGCAAGCTTTGCTCGTCTTTTTTAAGAATTTCTGCAAGTTCGCCTGTAATAAGTTGCATAGCTTGCTCAAGCAATCTACGCTCGCCAAAAGAAAGCTCTTTGCTTTTACCTATAAGTAGTAACTCCCGCACAACTTTGGCCACTTCTACTAAGTTTACACTCTTAAGTTTTTCGGTGTATTCTCTGTAGCGTCTGTTCCAATTTTGCCCTGTGTGGACGCGAGTGTGTTCTTTGTTACACAATAATTGAAGGATTTCTTCAGCCTTTCCATTGTCGCTCAAAGGTCTAAGACCTACATTTTGTGCATTTTTAACAGGAACCATCAAGGTTATGTTGTTGGAAATAATACGCACAATATAAAATTCACAGTGAGAACCACCCACTTCTTGGTGGTCAATACGTTCTATTTTTCCCACACCTTGCGCAGGATAAACCACAAGCTCATTAGCCTGAAACACGGCGCACCTCATCTTTTTAGAGGAGTAAAGAATGATGATTTCTCATTAGATACATTATACAAGTAATCACTCATTTTTTATTGTCTAGTTTTTTACTACGGAATTGGGATGAAATGATTTTTTTGTGATATCAGTATGTTATGTGTTTTTCTAGGTAAAGTCTAAAGAATTTCAAACTTATAAAACGTTTAAAATTAGGATGATAGCTAAAGTAAAAAAAATAAAAAATATTAAAAAAAACAAAAAAATTTCTGAACGCTTTTATGTAAACGTTTATTTATGGCTTAAAGCATAAGCTGCAGCGGATTTTGTGCCTTCTTGAGCGAAAGTTTCAAGTGCTTTAAAGGCATGCGGCAAGCATTTTTCCATGGCTTCTTGTTCTGCCCCATGGGCTTTACTCAATACCCAACCGGAAACATCGCCGCCGGTTTCTGCACGAGGCGGACGACCAATGCCAAGCCTTAAGCGGTGAAAATCTGGCGTACCAAGGCATTCTGTAATGGATTTTAGCCCATTGTGCCCGGCATTGCCGCCGCCAGATTTAAAGCGTAAAAGGCCAGGAGCTATATCTAATTCGTCGTGTAATACGATAAGATGGGATGCTTTTAATTTATGCCAAGCGAGCAAGGGCTGTACACTTTTTCCGCTTAAATTCATAAATGTTTGAGGTTTTGCTGCAAGCCACCAGCCTTTTTCTTGCCCCAAAGTGCAGCGCCAAAGTTCGCAAAAAAACTTATTTCCAGACAAGCTTTCCACGCGCCCTTCACGTTCAGCTTCGGCTAAAATATAATCAAGCATAGCAAAACCGAGATTGTGACGGGTGTTTTCATATTGTTTGCCGGGATTGCCAAGTCCCACAAAAAGTCCACGATATTCCATATATAATCCTTTAGTTACGAGCTTTTTGTATGTACAGCGGTAGCCCAAGGCTTGCGCACTGCCCGGCCACATGGGCTGCTGCGTGTTGTGCATAGAGTTTGCTAACCGCAAATAAATGTCCACCGCCATGTATACAAATGAGTTTTTTGTAAGGAGCTGCAATAAGTTCAAGTGTTTCTTGCATAAGGCTTAGTGAAAAAAGCGCGTCGTCTTTGGCTGTAAGCAAGAAAATGGGGCAATGTATGTGTCCTTGTTGCGTAGCTTTTTCTAAGTTCAAGCTAAATAGGCTGTGAATAAAGCGCAAAGGATAGGTGCTTCGACAGTGTTTTCGTGGGGCATATGCTTTGTACGCATTGGCTAAAATTCGTTTAAGCTCAAGATATGCAAGAAATGGCGTGGGCAGGCTTGGGGCAATGGTTGCTGCGGCGTTCACGAATTTTAAAAGCAGCTCTTTATGTTGCAATATGCTACTAAAACGGGTGACGCTGCCGGCATTTTTTGTGTGCGGTAAAAGTGTGCCCATGGGAAAAGCCGCAGCAATGGAAGTATTGTCAATACAGTGAGCTAGAGTTAGTATACCGCCTTGGCTATGACCGGCCACTACTAAAGGGCCTTTGAAAGTCTGTCGTGCAAAATTTTCGGCATGGCGGCCGTTTTGCAAAAGGTCATCCACGGTAAAGGCACTTTTGTTTTTTTCGCTTAAACCATGTCCCATAAGGTGTATGCCAACCACATTTAATCCCATGTTATGAAATGCCTGCATAAGCGTTGGATACATATAAGGTGAAGCCATGGTACCAGGATAAAATAAAAGTGTGGTGGCTTTGGGGTGCGCATATGCTACACTTAAGTATATATTTTTTCCCAATGAAGAAATGGGTACTTGGTGGAATACAGTTTTTTCCATAAATATGTATCTGTGGAATAGATTGTGCTGAAGTCTTAAATTTACATTACTATAAAAACAGCCGACCCCCAAGGAGATCGGCTGTTTTTTAATATATATCCGTAACAGCGATTAAGAATGTATTATTCTTGCTCTCCGTCTTCTGCTTCAGCATCTTTTACTTTAGAGATGATGGAAACAATGGCGAAATTTTGATCGTAAGAAGCTTGCACACCTTCGGGAAGGGGAAGATCAGCAGCGCGCACAGAATCATTAAGACCCATATCTGTTACGTCAATGGTGATTTTTTTAGGCATTTGTGCTGGCTTAGCAATAAGTTGGATACGGTCGCGATATGTTTCCATTTTGCCGCCAAGCTTCACACCCTTAGAAGTGCCCACAAATTCAATACCCACATTAACCTTTACAGGTGTATCAAGGTCAACGCCATAAAAGTCCACATGGGTGAAGGCGTTTTTGTAGGGGTGCTTTTGTGCATCCCAAATCATGACGGGGTGCACACTCTTTTTGCCGCCGTCTTCGATTTCAAGGGAAAATACAGTGGTACGACCCATTTCGGCATACATTTTTTCCAAAGGAAGCGCAGGCATTTGCACAGCAACATTTTCGCCCTTGGTGGAATAAAATACACCTGGTACCATTTTTTCTGCGCGGAGACGGCGATTGGGGCCTTTGCCTAGACCGTCGCGCTTTTGAACGTTCAAAATTTTTTCAGTGGACATGCTCGTCTCCTTAAATATCATCCGCCCTTATGGGCAATGTTTTCTATTTGCTAAAAATTCTATACAAAAAGAACGCTGACGGAAGAACCAGTATGGATATTATGTATGGTCTTACCAAGCAAAGAGGCTACAGAAGCCATTTGCAATTTAGAACAGCGAGCTAACTTGTCTTGCAAGGGAATGGTATCAGTAATAATAACCTTGCTCAGTTCTTCTGTGGCATTGATTCTGTCTATGGCAGGGCCGGACAGAACCCCATGGGCAGCACAAGCCACAACCTCACGGGCGCCATTTTTCATAAGCACTTCAGCTCCAGCGCATAAAGTACCGGCGGTGTCTATCATATCATCCACCACAATGGCAATTTTCCCTTCAACATCACCAATAACATGCATAGCTTGCGCTTGATTTGGGTTATCGCGGCGCTTGTCAACAATGGCCAAGCCTGCATTCAAACGCTTGGCATAGGCGCGCGCTCTTTCCACACCACCGGCATCGGGAGAAACCACCACAATATCTTCTTGTGGATAGTGACGTAAATGCTCAAGCATAACCGGAACGCAAAAAAGATTGTCCACAGGACAATCAAAAAAACCTTGTATTTGACCTGCGTGCAAGTCAATGGTGACCACGCGCTGTGCGCCTGCCACTTGATAAAAATCTGCAAGAACCTTGGCACTGATAGGGGCTCTTGGGCTGACCTTGCGGTCTTGACGGGCATATCCATAATAAGGAATGACGGCCGTAATTCGCGCGGCGCTAGCTCGCTTTAAAGCGTCTAGCATGAGGCAAAGTTCAACAACATTGTCATTTACCGGTGCACATGTGGACTGAACTACAAATACATCGTCACCACGAATGTTATCTCCAATTTCAATGCGGACTTCCCCGTCACTGAATGAAGTGGTCAATGAAGGAGTGAGCTGGCAACCCAAATGGTCGCAGATAGCTTTTGCGAGTTCGGGATTGGCAGAACCGGTGACAATTCTAAGATCATTAAACATGGCTTGCCCTTGTATGGCGCGTAGATAATAAAAATGGCAG
>CAYJGS010000148.1:0-935 GCA_964369505.1 uncultured Desulfovibrionaceae bacterium
AAAAGCCTATAACAAAATTCATAGCTAAAAGCACTCTTTTTTTTTGCCTTAAAAGACCTTTATTCACAAGACTCCCTTGCATGCTCAAGAAAACGCCATATATATTTCAAAAATAGGAGTACGACATTTTTGTGACAACATTTTTTTTACTAGCTTGTTTACCGTAGAAAGTGTATTCTCTTCCTGATTTTATCGGTATAAAATTATTGAACTCGTTGGCTCCCCTTGAAAACCCTTTTCTAGACTCCCCAAACGCCGGAGACTCGCATGCAAGACATTGATCTATCAGCCCACACCATTGAAGAAGAAAAAAAAGATTCAAAAGAAGACGACACACATTCGCTTAAAAACGCTTCTATAAACTGTGCATCATCTCCACTCATTCATGCTGATGAAAAACAATGTACCCTCAAAGAAATTGAAGAGCTCTCTTGCCCTGGACTTTTCTTTAACAGAGATATCAACTGGCTATCTTTCAATGCAAAAGTATTACAAGAGGCTCTAGAGCCTAAAGTGCCTTTACTTGAGCAGCTCAAATTTTTAAGTATTTTCTACAATAACTTAGACGAATTTTTCATGGTGCGTGTAGCAAACCTCATGCGCCAATATATGAGCAATGTACTAAATACAGCGCCGGACAAAATCCCTCCGGGGCGCCAACTTGCTGAAATACGCCGTCAAACATTGCGACTTACAGCTATTGCCCATGACCATTGGCAAAAAAAATTGTGCCGCCAATTAAAAGAACGTGGTGTGCGTATTATTCGTTATACGGACTTAATCAAGAAGCAGCAGAAATTTCTTGATGATTATTTTATGGATGAAATTTTCCCCATCCTCACACCGCAAGCCATTGACCCAAGCCACCCTTTGCCTATTATTGCTAACTTAAGCCGTAACTTTGTGGTACACTTGCGTGATAAGCATGGAAATAA
>CAYJGS010000148.1:945-1211 GCA_964369505.1 uncultured Desulfovibrionaceae bacterium
CACGTATAAAAATACCTAATAATATTCCGCGTTTTTTATTTATACCGCGCACGAAAGATGCTAAAACATACGCTGCTTTAGGATTTTCTGCCAATGCACGTGATAATGATATCATCTTCAGTGATGACCTTATCAAAGAGCATCTCAAAACGCTCTTTAGCGGGCATGAGATTATAGCTGTAGGGGCTTTCCGTATCACGCGCAATACAGATATTGAAATCGAAGAAGACGAAGCCGATGACCTCTTAGAAGCTATTCGTGATCTT
>CAYJGS010000148.1:1250-5631 GCA_964369505.1 uncultured Desulfovibrionaceae bacterium
GCGTCGTTTTGGTGATGTGGTGCGTCTTGAAGTTTCAGAAGACACTCCTGTTGATTTGCGCCGTTTTCTCATGGAACTTCTGGAAGTTCGCCCTTTCCAAGTATATCGCATTAAAGGCCCTATGGCTTTTTCTGAAATGATGGAACTTTACGGTCTTGATAAGCCTAGTTTAAAAGAAGAACGCTTAACACCTTATATACATCCCGTATGTCGTGAAGAAAATGATTTACAACTATTTGATGCCATTGCGCAAAAAGATATTTTACTCTACCACCCGTACGACAGTTTTTTACCAGTACAAGAGTTTATTCGCCGCGCCAGTGTGGACCCTGGGGTCATAGCCATTAAGCAAACACTGTACCGCGCCGGCAACTCTTCTCCCATTGTAGATGCGCTTATTCATGCACGCCTTATGGGCAAGCAAGTGACTGCTGTTGTTGAGCTAAAAGCGCGCTTTGACGAAGAACGCAATATCACTTGGGCTGAAGAAATGGAAAAAGCCGGTGTGCATGTGGTCTATGGCATACCCGGCATGAAAATCCACGCCAAACTTTGCCTTGTTGTCAGGCGCGAACCTAATGGAGTTAAGCGCTATGTACACATAGGCACCGGCAATTACAATCCTACCACAGCAAAAATTTATACAGATTTAAGCCTTTTTACAGCCCATGCCGATATCTGCGCCGACGTAAGCGACCTTTTCAACACCATGACAGGTTATGCTGAGCAAGAAAGTTATAGGCAATTGCTTGTTTCGCCCTTTGGCATACGCAATGGTCTTTTAAAAGCCATTCAAAGCGAAATTGAAATGCACAAACAACATAAAAATGGTAAAATCTACATTAAGTGTAATCAAATTGCCGATCCGGCCTGCATACGCGCCCTTTATACAGCCGCCATGCACGGCGTTGAAGTGCGCTTGCAAGTGCGCGGTGTGTGTTGTTTACGCCCCGGTATACAAGGCATTAGTGACAACATAGAAGTGACTTCACTGGTGGGCAGATTTTTAGAGCATCCACGCATATTTTATTTTCATAATAATGGTGACGCGCGTATTTATATGGGCAGTGCAGATCTTATGCAGCGCAACCTCGACAGACGCATAGAAACCCTTGTCCCCATACTTGATTTGGATTTACGCAAGCACCTTTTTGATGACATCCTTATGCCACACCTTAATGATACGGCAAAATCGTATGTACTTAATACAGACGGCTCATACACTCGTAAAAAAATTGCTCGCAATGAAACGCTTTTGCACGCTCAAAACCTTATGATGCACATGCGCGAAAAAACCCAAAAGAAAACTAAAAAATAGTGCGGTGAACATATGCCAAAAAATACAGAAAAGCACATGATTACTTGGATTTCTTCTTCGCTCGAAGAATCTTTAGCCCACGGAGAACAAGTGGCCAAACTTGCCGAAAACCTTTTTACAGGTCTTGAGCCCTTGCACGCATTGAATAAATATTGGAAGAATATTTTAATTGAAGCTGCACAATTACATGATATTGGCTGGATTTATGGCAAAAGAGGCCATCACAAAGCCTCTGCTTCCATGATCAGAGCCGGAGAAGTACGGCCTGTGGATAAAAAAATCCGCCATTTGGTGGCACTTGTGGCACGATATCACAGGCGAGCAGCTCCTGATATACAACAATGGCGCTTTGCCGCTTTAAGCAAAAAAGAACAAGAAGCCATACGCACTCTTTCTGCCATCATTCGTCTGGCAGACGCGCTGGATTTTAGCCACAAAGCAGCCATAAGCAAGGTGAAAGTCACAGTGGGCAAACACTCTGTACATCTTTTAGTCCACTGCCAAGACGATTGCCGCGCCGAAGTTTTAAGGATTGATCAGAAAAAAGAGCTTTTTTGCCAAGTTTTTGGCAAGGATGTAACATGCAGCCCTAAAAGCTCTAGCAATCTGTAACGAGCATCAGATATGACACAAGCCCCCCATAGTGAAAAAAAAATCGGCATCATAGATCTTGGCAGCAATTCTGCAAGATTGCTCTTGGTGCAAGTTTTGCCAAATGGCGCATACTCTATCATTAATCGTGTTAAGCACATGGTACGACTTGGAGAAAATGCCTTTGAAACAGGATATCTGCAAGAGTCTGCCATGCAGCGTACCTTGATTGTACTGTGTTCTTTTATGGATATGTGCCGCACCTATGGTGTCAGTGAAATGTTGCCCATGGCCACAGCCGCCATGCGTGATGCCTTAAATGCTCAAGATTTTGTAAAACATGTGCGCTTTGAAGCTGATCTTGAATTGCAAATCATACCCGGGCAAGAAGAAGCCCGTCTTATATATCTTGGTGTTTCCAGCGGTTTGCCCTATAGCCTTGGTAAGCGCATTTTTATAGACATAGGCGGCGGTAGCACCGAAGTGGCCATAGGCAATTCTGTTACCTACGAAAGCCTTGATTCGCTTAAGCTTGGCTGTGTACGTTTGACCAACCGTTTTTTGGCAAATACCAAGGATAAAGTTTCCACAGGAACCTTTGCCAGAATGTGCCAGCATGTGCGCAATGCCGCTTCCCACACCATTGCACAAGTGAAAAATCAAGATATTAAAGAAATGGTGGCAAGCTCGGGCACAGCCCTTGCCCTACATAATATAAGCCACCGCCTGCAATACGGCACAAATCCCGCATCTGATCAAAACACTCTTACTTTGCACGGGCTAAAAAAAGCAGCAAAGTTTATACGTGAACTTACCGCCGAAGAACGCTATGCTCTGCCAGGCATAAGCTCACGCCGTGCGGAAGTGCTTGTGGCAGGTTCTGCCATTTTGCTCACACTTATGGAAGAATTTGGATTTCACGAACTCACCATAAGCACGCGCAATTTACAAGACGGCATACTTATGGATTATGTGAATAATCTTAAATCATTACCCGACAGCACGCACATCCATAAAACCAATGTACGCGAGCACAGCGTCCTGCAATTGGCAAAACGCTGCCATTTTGTAAAAGAACACACAGAACACATGGTACATTTGGCCTTGGGCATTCACGATTCTGCCGTAGACTTAGGCTTAATCCAATTGAACCATCAAGCCCGCGAGCTTTTGTATTATGCAGGATTGCTCCACGATATTGGCATATTTATCAGTTATGCAAAACATGCTGTTCACGGAGCATATATTATCAAAAATACAGAACTTTTAGGCTTTACTCAAGAAGAAATCGAATTTATGGCTCAACTAACCCAACGTCATAATATGAAGCCCCATAAAAAAAATGGCGATACAGGCATTGCAGAAAAAGGTCTTGCCGTGCATCAAAAATTATTTTCGCTTTTCTTATCACTGGCTGAAAGTATGGACAGACTGCACTGCCAAAATATCCAAGAAGCTTATTTAGCGCGTGAAGGGGATGATATATTTTTAAACGTTTGTTATAATACAAAAAGCCCCATAGAAGCAGATGCGGTAAAAGCCTTGTGCTCACTTTTTAAAAAGATAATTTTTAAAGACATATACGCGCGTTTTATACCCGCAGAACAGCCTAAAGAATACATGCTAAAAAAGAAGCCGGAAATTCAAGGGGAGTTATTCTGATTACCCAAGCTACAGTCTCATGCAACTTGGGTAATCATTATACACTCAGCACACTTTATTCATAGGTATGATACAAAACCTCAAAATGCGCTGTAGGATGCGCACAAGCACCGCAAAGATGTGGAGCATCAGCACCTTGATGCAACCATCCACAGTTAAGACAGTGCCACATAACAGGTGCGGCTTGCTTAAACATGGTGGCTTCGCGGATTTGTTTGGCAAGGCTTAAAAAACGCTTTTCGTGATAAGCTTCGGCAATGGCAATATTGCGCATAACCGTGGCAATTTCTGAAAAACCTTCTTTATCTGCAATGGCAGCAAAAGAAGGATACATTTCTGTATGTTCGTGGTTTTCGCCAGCGGCAGAAGCTATAAGATTTGTTTCGGCATTGGCAATAATACCTGCAGGAAAAGCAGCTTCTACCAACACTTCGCCGCCCTCTAAGTATTTAAACAAGCGCTTGGCGTGTTCTTTTTCTTGAGCGGCTGTTTCGGCAAAAATTTCTTGAACTAAACGAAAGCCTTCATTTTTTGCCGCACTGGCAAAAAAATCATAGCGATTACGGGCTTGCGATTCTCCGGCAAAGGCGGTAAGAATATTTTTTTCTGTTTGGGTTCCTTTTAAAGATTTCATACTTACTCCTTTTAGATAGTTAACGGTTTAGCCAGCTCTACACACATGGACAGATTATCAGCATGCGAAAGGTCTGTACAAGTATTTTTTTCCTTAATTTTCTGTATACTGAAAGCTCTGCACAATTATTTTCACATATAAATTTATTGTTAATATTTGAAAAATTGTTTTAACAT
>CAYJGS010000149.1:0-5616 GCA_964369505.1 uncultured Desulfovibrionaceae bacterium
CATGGTGGATTCGCCGGCGTGGGTTTCGCCGATTTTATGCGATACGCCGGTATAGAACAATATACGCTCGGTGGTGGTAGTTTTACCGGCGTCGATGTGTGCCATGATACCGATATTACGTTGTTTATCAATGGCAACTGTACGTGACATTGTATTACTCCTCAAATATAGTGTTTTAAGTTGACATCACTAATGTCCACTTAAGTAAAGTCACACTTGCTTCGGCACTTAACAGCGCAATAAAATTGCACTTATGCCTACGCAGTGATTGCCTGCTATCGCAGGCCATGGTAGCAATTTCATCTGAAATTACTACAAAACGAAATTTATTTTTTTAACCACACCAACAAGCAAAAAAGGGGCGTGGAATTATTTGCATATAAGCAAACGCGGAAGACTTGCATTTTTTATATTCATAAAGAAAGAGCTCTTTTGCCATTCTTTATAGCATAAAAAAAGCAAGCCCTCCGCAGTAAAATTACCAGCGATAGTGGGCAAAAGCTTTGTTAGCTTCGGCCATACGGTGGGTATCTTCGCGTTTTTTCACAGCGCCACCGCGGCTGTTAAAAGCATCCAAAAGCTCGGCGGCAAGTTTGGCAGTCATGCCTTTTTCGCCGCGTGAACGTGCGTAATTGATGAGCCAACGGATGGACAAAGATACTTGACGGTCGGGGCGCACTTCCATAGGCACTTGATAGGTGGCACCACCCACACGGCGGGCTTTAACTTCAAGGTGAGGCTTTACATTTTCTAAAGCCTTTTCAAAAGCGCGCATGGCTTCTTCGCCGGTCTTTTCAGCTAAGCTTTCCAAAGCTGAATAAAAAATCTTTTCCGCAGCGCCTTTTTTGCCGTCGTACATAAGACGGTTAACAAATTTAGTAACAAGGCGGCTGTTGTACAGCGGATCAGGTAAAATTTCCCTTTTTGGGACAGGTCCTTTACGGGGCATGGTATACTCCTTAAAAAATTGCGCTTGACTATAATGTCACCGAGCCCCGCCCTTTTGGGAGACAAAAGAGCATGGCAAACATTATCGCAAACTTAAAAATGAATGAGTACTTTTTTAAAAAAAATACTATTTAGGACGCTTGGCGCCATACTTAGAACGACTCTTACGACGGTCTGCAACACCTGCAGTGTCAAGAGTACCACGAACAATGTGGTAACGCACACCGGGTAAGTCCTTTACACGGCCGCCGCGGATCATAACCACGGAGTGCTCTTGTAAATTGTGGCCTTCGCCGGGGATGTAAGCCGTTACTTCAATACCGTTGGTAAGACGCACACGGGCAACCTTACGCAAAGCAGAGTTAGGCTTTTTGGGGGTGGTGGTATACACGCGGGTGCAAACGCCACGGCGTTGCGGGCAAGCCTGCAATGCTGGGGTTTTTTTGCGTTTTACTACCACTTTCCGCTCTTTGCGGATAAGCTGATTAATAGTAGGCATTATTTTCCTCCATAAAATTAGACCTCTACACATATGTATCGGCCTTAGATTGCAAATTTGCAAAGCAAATTTGCGATGACTATTGTCACCACTCCAAGAGATTCTGTATAATGAATATACAGAAGCCTCAAAACATAAGAAAGTATCACACTTTCTAAAGAACAGCTTGCATAAATCTTTTTGACAGGACTTGTCAAGCTAAAAATATTGCATGACAAGAAATCAGCGCAATTCTTTGCGCCAGAGTGCTGACAAAGTCAGCACGACCGATAAATCAGGAATAGGGCGAGCTTTGCTTGCCCGTTAAATGACTGATTTTCGTGCCTTTCCGCTTGGCAGCTCTGCTGACAATAGCGGACAAAGTCTCCCAAAGAGAATCTTTTTCGAGATGGTTTACCAACATAGAAAATAGCACCAGAAAAGTATAGCACATAAAAAAATTGCTTTCTATGGCATTTTTTGCTTGTACTTTTTTTCTCAAGCTCTTATTATATGACTTGTGCATCACGTATATTTAGTGTACTTATACTACCATGGATTATTGTGATGGCTGGAGAGAAAAAAGTTTTAACACATTCGGTACTACATCCTTCAACAAGAACCTCATAGGGGGGACGCATGACAAAACGTCGAATTCTGACTCTTACAGGACTTTTGGTGCTTTGCTTATGTAGCATTGCCCTTGCGGCTGAACCAGCTGCCCAAAGTGCAGAAAACACCATGCAAGCGGCCACTGCCGCTGCTTCCGGCAGCGATATGGCTTGGTGGATTTGGCCTCTATCATTATTGATTTTCTGTTTTATTTTAGGCGTTATTGCCGTGTTAGCGGGCGTTGGTGGGGGCGTGCTGTTTGTGCCCTTGGTCAGCGGCTTCTTTCCCTTCCACCTAGACTTTGTGCGTGGTGCCGGTCTTATGGTGGCTCTTGCCGGTGCTTTGGCAGCAGGCCCTGGCCTTTTAAAACGCAACCTTGCCAGTTTGCGCTTAGCCTTACCGGTAGCGCTTGTGGCTTCTACATTTTCCATTGTGGGTGCCATGATTGGTTTGGCTTTGCCTGCACATGTGGTACAAATCTGCCTTGGCGTGACCATTCTTGGCATTGCCATATTATTACTTTTAGCCAAAAACTCTGTAGTGCCAGTAGTTACTACACAAGATGCTATTGGTGTGGCCTTTGGTATGCAAGGGGCCTTCATTGAACCTAGCACCAACGGTGTTATTGAGTGGAAAACCCACCGTACCCTACAAGGAATATTACTCTTTATCATCATCGGCATCATGGCCGGTATGTTTGGCCTTGGCGCAGGTTGGGCCAATGTTCCTGTATTAAACTTACTTATGGGTGTACCCTTAAAAGTATCTGTGGGCACATCGAAATTCTTGCTTTCCATAGCAGACACATCTGCCGCCTGGGTATATATGAATAATGGCGCCGTGTTACCTATGATCGCCGTACCATCCATTGTGGGCCTTATGGCCGGATCTGTGGTGGGAGTACGCTTGCTTGCTTTGGCAAATCCCAAATTCATACGCTATATGGTTATTGGCGTGTTGTTATTTGCCGGTGTTCAAGCCTTGATCAAAGGTTTTCAATAGTTAAGTAGCTTTAGGAGGAATTATTATGGATCAAAAACACCTTTCCGTAGAAGCTTCACCTGCGCAATTAAATTATGCCACGGTATTAAACTACGGTTCCATAGTCGGTTTTGTGGCCCTGCTCATAACTTTTTGCATGTATGTGTTTGGATTTTCACTGGCACCTGCGCACATCCCCTTAGATGAACTTGTGAGTACTTGGCATTTGAGCTCAGCAGAATTTAATAAATTGCACAATGTACCCATAGGCTGGGGATGGGTAAACCTTTTGGCTACCGGCGACTTTGCCAATTTTATAGGTATTGCCATTTTGGCCGGTGTGACCATTCTTTGCTATATCAAGCTTGCTCTTGATTTATACAAAACGGGCGATAAGCTTATGGGTCACATTGCTGTTGTTGAAGTTATTGTTCTTACACTGGCAGCTTCTGGCCTTGTGGCTGGAGGGCATTAATACATTGTAAGTTTTACTTACTGCAAAACATAATAAAAAAACGCTCCTTGAAGTTGACATCAGGGAGCGTTTTTTTGTGCACGCAAACAAAATTTATTGCGTAAAATTTTTGGATTTTTCAAGAATAAGCTTCACCAAAGCGTCAGAAACCAAATCATTGGCATAGGCTGTGGGATGACTGTCTACAGCAGGGCGCAAAACATATTTACTGTCTTTTTTTTGTTGCTCCAAAGCATAATTGGGCAACCAAGATTCTACATCAATAACAGTGATATTTTTAGACAACTCTGCAAGCATTTCCATGGCATTCGGTGGCCATGCCAGCACAGTGAACGTACTCTTGGCAAAATTTGCCTGTATCTCTTTTTGTATGGCCTCTATAAGCGCATATGTTAAATCTATCCTATCTTTTTCACTACCCATGGATGAGAATTTTGTTAGTAGCGGCACGCGGATTTTTTTAAAAAGATAACTTTTATTTGTCCAATGCTCCAAAGTTACATATGACCCAAAAAGTTTTTGCGGCTCATGATTGCCTTTGCGCACAGCCAAGCCATTTTCTAGAACATAGCGCTGTCCATACGTTGTGCGCCTTGGGTGATCCTCTATGATGGTGTAAAAGAAAAGCACACGCTCGTATTTACGCAAGAACTGCATGTTCGTTTGTAAATTAGCCAGCACTTTGTTGGGGCCAAAGCCGGATCGTGAAAAATTAAAGATTTGATATTTTGGGCCTAATTTTTCACTCACTTGCCAAGGAAATGTTTGTTCATTTTCCAAACCATCCCCAAAAGTAAAGGAACAACCCAAAAAGGCCACGGCTATATTTGCATCTTTATGTATGGGAGTAACGCGATTCCCTACTTCGTCAAGACTATATACTACATCATACAGCACTTCAGTGTCATTAATAATGCGCCGTGATCGAATTTCCAAGGGTATGTCTTTTTTTCGTTTTGCCAGGGATTGCTCAGTAAACACCTCTCCTGTATCCTTAAATGTATGCTCAAAACGAGTATCAGCTTGATTTAAAACAATTAAATAATACCCTTCGAGTAAAGTAAGGGGAAACAATACAGAAAATAAAAAAATACACACATATTTTACAAAAATACGCCGCGTAGCCCATGCCAAAGCCATGGCAACAATGCTGCTAAAAAAAAGCATTACTGCTATTTGAGCTTTGAAAGGGGAAACCACTACTATACCACAAGCAAAAAATGCCAGCAAAGCAAGCATATACCCTCTATGCATAATAAAAACAAACTCCTTCCCATTCGAGAAATGTATTCGCAAAAATGCAAGGTATATTACATAATAAGTAGCAAAAATGCAAGTTTTGAACTTATAAAAATATACAGCTTTTGCATCTTACTTATGCAAAAGCCGTTTCAATATCTAAAAAAACTATGAATTGTTGAGGGATTGTTCTTCTTCTGCCAAAACTTCATCCGCCGCTGCAAAAGCACCTCCCTCGGCAAGGCTTGCCGCCACCAAGGCATCACCCACATTTTGCTTAAAAGCCATGTGTATGCTTTTCATGATAGAATCTATACCCTTCATATCCGATGGGTCTTCGGTTTTTGGCAAATACGCAAAAGCACCGTGGCGCAAAGCTTCTTCTTGCGCATCTGCATCTTCGTGTTCACCAAGCACTATCACTTTGGTGTGTTGCTCAGCTGCTTTTATGGTGTCGAGCACCGTATACGCATCGGGGCATACATGCCCACACGAAATCAAAATCACCACATCCAGCGAAGGACTGTGTTGCATTTTTTTTAAAGCCGCATCCACGCCATAGGAAATCTGCACCGTCAGCCCACGGGCTTGTAAGCGAACGGCCAGGGCATCCACATAGTCATGATCATCACTAACTAAAAGAATATTTATATGTTCCATATTACCTCCATTTAGATAACGCTTGGTGCTACATCCTGTAGCACACAAGCTATCGCAAAAGTCACTGGCGCCGAAAATAAATTTCGGCTGGCTTTGTTTTGCTCCCCTGCGGGGCTCGCTCACATCCTGTGAGCTATTTAGATAACGCTTGGTGCTACATCCTGTAGCACACAAGCTATCGCAAAAGTCACTGGCGCCGAAAATAAATTTCGGCTGGCTTTGT
>CAYJGS010000150.1:0-5594 GCA_964369505.1 uncultured Desulfovibrionaceae bacterium
TTATGTTTTACATCCGCAATTATACATGGTTGCATAGTTTTTCAGGCTCAACTATTATATAAATCCTAATGCCCTAAGAAGAAAAATCCATCCAAATATTGTAAACATTGAGAAAAAAATTGAAAATAATACCAATTCACCGGCTATATTTTCATCACATCCAAAGTGCAAAGCCATAACAAAGGTTGATGTAGCAATGGGGGTGGCAAAGTTGATGAGAAGTGCTCCAAGTTCACCGTCTCGAAATCCTGCAACTATAAAAATTGGCATAAGCACAGCAGGAACAACAAGTAAACGTATTATTGTAGTTATTATACTTATTTTAAAATTATTCTTGGCACTACTAAAGCTAAATTGCCCACCTAGAGCAATGAGCGCAATGGGGGCAGCACATGCAGCTAGATTATTTATGGGAGTAGCTAACATTTGTGGTATAGGAACACTGAAATAAGAAAATAATATTCCCATAACCGTAGCAAAAAACAGTGGATTCTTTATTACTGAAATACATATTTCAAAAACAGAAGGCCGTTTTTTGCTGTTTTTACCCATGAGTGACAATTGAATAACAGAAATGGAATTATATATGGGGACGGAAATTGCAATCATGATAGCTGTGGGTGCAATATGCTCACTGCCAAACATGTTCGTGGCAAGAGGGAGACCAAAAATTGCTAAATTTGCCCTATAAACACCTTGTATTATTGATCCTGCTCTTGGCAATGTAGTGAATCGTGGCACCACAATCCACGCTATGGCAACAATCATTATAATTGCTAACGAATTATATATAACAAATTTTATACTAACATTTTCATGAATATTAGAATTAAAAGCCGTGTTAAACAATGAAAGCGGAATTCCAATATTAAATGCAAATTTGCTAAAAATATCTACAAATTCTAAGCTCAATATATCTTTTTGGCGAATGTAATATCCAAGTGCAACAAGAATAAATAATGGCACAACGGCATTTATGCTGTATAATAAATCTTCCATATTCTAAGCAAATCATCCTGTTATATACACATTGCAATTCATTAAAAGTACACAATACAAAGCAATATTGCCAATGCATGACATGGCTCTGCACGCACTTTGCTAAGATGATGCTTAAAAAATTTAAGCATTTTTTGCAAGCAAATATTTTTAAAAAACGAAAGCTTATCATTTTTTTAAATAGTGACCGTTTCCGATGTGAACGCTTTTTCTAAGCTCATATAGTATTTTAAGTTGACATCACTAATGTTAACTCAGAGTGCTGACTTTCGGCAGCACGATCGATAAATCAGGAATAGGGCGAGCTTTACTTGCCCGTTAACTGAAATCACTATAACAGAACGTGTAGCCTGCAACAAAATCTTTGACCTCATGGGAAAACTGCATTACCAAGTTTTTTTTAATTCAGGGACGCTATTTTTAATAGCATATAAAATATAAAGGATAGTGCAAAATGGATATAGCACCTTTTGTGCAAGGTTTTGGCATGGGGATGAGCCTTATTATGGCAATTGGTGCTCAAAATGCATTTTTGCTTTCGCAGAGCATTCGTCAAAATCACCATATTATCGTATGCATTATTTGCATTCTATGGGACACTATTCTTATATCCCTTGGAGTTCTTGGTTTTGGTGGATTTGTTATTGCTCATCCACAAATCCAAAGTGCTGTTACATGGGGTGGAATTCTTTTTCTGGTTCTCTTTGGATTTAGAGCCCTTCATTCCGCCTTTAAGCAACATCCTTTTGATGTAAAAATAGAAAATGTTAAGCGTCCTTTAAAATCTGTCATTCTCACAACGCTTGCTGTTTCCATTCTTAATCCTCATGTCTATCTTGATACAGTAGTTTTACTGGGATCCATTAGCACTAATTATGTGGGAATAACTCGATATTATTTTGGAATAGGAGCTGCTTGTGGTTCAATCGTTTGGTTTTCAGGCCTATCCATTTGTGGAAGATTCCTTGCTCCATACTTTACAAAACCTTTGGCATGGAGAGTGCTTGACGTAATAGTATGCCTTATCATGTGGAGTTTAGCTGCTATGCTTGTGTGGCAACCCCTTAGATAATATCGTCAAATGTTGCCTAAAAAAAATATTGCGCCTGAAATAAGCCAAAAAACTTCTGTCATTCCCTTTTGATACTGCGCTAAAGTGCTTTGAAAAAAAAACATTGTGGTATATAACACACTCGGCAAACAAGCACACCCCTTTTTACATTTTAACTCAAGAGTATTTTTATGTCACAACACCCCTTTACACTTACAGAATTTTTAGCAGAAGAAGTAAAACCTGCCTTGGGTTGTACAGAACCGGGAGCAGTAGCCTTGGCTGTAGCTAAAGCTAAAGAGTATTTACAAGGAACTGTTACACACGCTAACATCGTAGTAAGTGACGGTATTTTTAAAAATGGAGCTTCTGTGGGCATTCCCGGTACAGCAGGGATGAAAGGCAATAATATTGCCGCTGCATTATCTATTTTGCAAGGCAATGCGGCTTATGGGCT
The DNA here is from genome assembly GCA_964369505.1 of uncultured Desulfovibrionaceae bacterium. GTDB lineage: Bacteria > Desulfobacterota > Desulfovibrionia > Desulfovibrionales > Desulfovibrionaceae > CAYJAD01. Next base: position 2,508 of record CAYJGS010000150.1, read on the forward strand.
GGAAGTATTAAAAGACTGTAAGCCAGAAATCATTCCCCAAGCTGTGGAACTGCTCAATCAACACTGTATTGAAATTCATGCCGACACAAATTTTCATGGTGTGTATATTCACGCACACTTAAAGGATGATACTGGGCATACGGCACAATGTATAATTGAAGGAAAACACGATAGTATTGTTAAAATATATCAAGACGATGTTGTTGTGTACGACACGCAAACAACACATGATAATACCAAGACTTCGCCTAACCTTGCCGAGCGCATCCGCACCATGTCGTATTCACAAGTGGTGGCTGTTTTAGAGACCATAACACCGGCTGATGTAGAGTATCTTTTGCAAGGGGCGCGTATGAATATGGACATGGCTCTTAAAGGTGTGGAAATGCCCTTAGGCCTGCAAACAGGGCGTAGTATTTTACAAAATATCCCTCTTTTACCAGCAGGGCGAGACCTTGCTTCACAATCTTTGCGCATTAAGGCCTATACGGCTGCTGCCGCCGACGCTCGTATGGGTGGACTTAAAGAAGCCGTTATGAGCAGTGCCGGCAGTGGTAATCATGGGCTTACTGCCATTATTCCCATTACCATGATGTCACAGGTTTCTGATAAAAACTCTACGCAATTGGCCGAAGCTTTAGCTTTTAGCCACTTATCAACCTCTTATATTAAAAGCCGTTTGGGGCGGTTGAGTCCTGTATGTGGGTGTACAGCGTGTGCAGGAGCCGGCGCTGCTGCGGGGCTTGTGTATATGCTTGCTAAAGATGAAACCCAAACAACAAGCGCACCGCAGCAAAACTTTCCCATAAGTCAAATTAAGATAAACAAAGCAGCCAATGCCATGGCTATTATCTTAGGAAATTTGGCCGGTATGATTTGCGATGGCGCCAAAGATACTTGCGCTCTTAAAGTAGGAACAGCCGCTTTAGAAGCCTGCCATGCAGCCTTGTTGGCTTTAGAGGGGCACTATCCTGAGCTGCAGGGCATTGTAGACGAAGGCATTGAAAACACTGTAAAAAATCTAGAAGAAATTTCGCGTCAAGGCATGAAGGATATGGATAAGGTTATAATAAATATTGTGGAATCGCGTTCCAATAATCCACTATAAACATTGAAGTTATTGTGAATCTTTAAATAAGCCACTGGCAACCCAAATGCCTGTTCTTTTTTCATATTTAAAGCTTGACCCTCGCACCGTGGACAAGGTAGCTTCGGCTTTGGGCGTAGCCACATGGTACTTGCTGATGTTTTACATTAAGGAAACGCTGATTTAATCGGCGTTTCCTTAACTGGAGCGTTGACGATAGTCAATGCGACCAAAAATCAAGAATAGGACGAGCTTTGCTTGTCCGTTAAGTGATTGATTTTTGTGCCTTTCCGCAAAGACAGCTTTGCTGTCTTTCGGCGGCGCAAACGCCACGAAGTGGTGTTTGTATCTCATTGATTAAGGAAACACGATTTAATCAGTGTTTCCTTAAGTACGATATTCAAGAGTGTTAATAGTGCCAAATTGAAAGCCTGACAAAAAATCGACGGCGCAAATGGTTATGAGTGGCAAACAAGCAATTTCACCATGCCCTTGTTATGCTGTTTACGTTTTTTCACAGGCTGATACATTATTTTATAATCAAAGGACGCAATATATGAGCACAACTACACGTTTTGGGGTGTCTCTGGATACGGCATTGCTTGGTTCTTTTGACGCGCTTTGTGAGCGTAATGGCTATGGTAATCGTTCAGAAGCCATACGAGATCTTATACGTAAAGCTTTGGTAGAAGACACTTGGTCTAGAGCCGATGATATTATCGCCGGCACATTAACTCTTGTATATGACCACCATAAAAGTGATATTTCTAAACGCCTTATGGCCATACAGCATGATGATCACGATTGCATTATTACCACAATGCACGTGCACCTTGATCACCATAACTGCCTTGAAGTATTAGTACTTAAAGGAGACGCTTTACGCGTGGACACATTGGCTAAGCGCTTACTCTCTACCCGTGGGGTAAAACACGGAGCTTTTTCAATGACCACTACCGGTCAGGATGTGGTGTAAAATAATTGCTAGAGGTTTTATAATGGAAGATGTGCAAAATAGTCCGGCGCTTGTGCCCATGAATATAGATAAAGTGGGTGTGCAAAATATTCAAATTCCTCTGCTTGTGCGTGATAGAGAAAAGGGCAGGCAGCATACTGTGGCCACGGTGGATATGGGGGTTGAGCTTCCTTCAGCTTTTAAAGGAACCCACATGAGCCGCTTTGTGGAGGCTTTGGAAAATTGGGGCGAAGAACTTGATTATGCATCTTTAAAAAGGCTTTTGGAAAATGTCAAAGTGCGCCTTGAAGCAAGAAGTGCCTACATACATTTTAAATTCCCCTACTTTATTCGTAAAAAAGCACCGGTTTCCGGTGATAGCGGTATTATGGCCTATCAGTGCAAATTGACAGGAGAAATGGTGGAAAATAAACCGGAATTTCTCTTGGAGGTAGAAGTGCCTGTCATGAGCGTATGCCCTTGTTCTAAAGCTATCAGCAAAGAAGGCGCACACAGTCAGCGAGCTCTTGTGCGTATGGCCGTGCGCATGAAGAGTTTTTTCTGGATAGAAGAACTTGTAGACATGGCCGAAAAAGCCGGTTCTTCACCTGTGTATACTTTATTAAAACGCACAGACGAAAAATATGTTACAGAGTATGCCTTTGCCAATCCGGCTTTTGTGGAAGATATTGTTCGAGGCACAGCCCAACTTTTAGCAAAGCATGAGCAAGTAAGTTGGTATAGAGTTGAAGTGCAAAGCATGGAATCTATTCATAATCATGATGCTTATGCGTGCATAGAAAGTGCAAAAAATACTCTATCAGGCTGTTAAAAAAGTGCACTCTGCGTCGGCAGATTACTTTTTTGTTCGTTGCATGGGCCATAAGAGCCCAATGCTTCCTCAAAAAAAGCAATCTTTCTTGCATCTTACACTTTTTGAACTGCCTGAGAAAAACGAAAGTTTTGGTTTGTTAAAAAAAATTTTGTTTTAAACGACTTTTTCAATAAGCTGCTATAATTATCAAAAATAAGCTCAGAAAAATCT
>CAYJGS010000151.1:0-5491 GCA_964369505.1 uncultured Desulfovibrionaceae bacterium
TACGCTCACCCACGGTGATGAGTTCTTCGGGCGTATAGTTGGTGCCTGTGGCAGCGTTTAAGAGGCTTGCGTATTGCGGCGCACCAAGGGCAAAAGAAGAAAAGAGGCATAAGCCCATGCTGTCAATAACAGCGGTAAGGTCTTGGAATATTTTGCACCAAAAAGCCTTGGCTTCTGTGGCTGTTCTGTCTAATTGTTCTGGAATACCAAGAACTTCTGGCGATATAACATAGCCGCGCACGTGGCAACCGCCGCGGTTGGATGTGGCATAGGTTAGGCCAATGCCTTGGATAGCGCGTGCGTCGTAGGCTGGCAATTCTTGCTTTTTTACGCTCATGGAAAATTCGGGGTGGCCGTAGTGTTCGCAAAGCCTGTGGCTGCCATTGGCCATGAGTTTGGCCAAGGGTAATTTGCCTTCGCCCATGCGTTTTGTCCAAGTGACAATGGCTTCGGCGCTGCCAAATTCTAGGGGAACGCCGTCGCATTCTTCTGCTTTGATGGCGCCCACTTTATAGAGTTCCATGGCTGCAGCTATGGTGCAGGGGGTGGATATGGCATCTAAGCCGTATTCATTGCACCAGAAATTGGCCTCGTTAATGGCTTCTAAGTTGTTAACGCCACAGCTACCGCCATAGGCCCAAAGAACTTCATATTCGGGCCCGCCCACAATTTTTCCTTTTAGGTCAATAATGCGTCCGCAGCCTATGGAGCAGCGGTGGCAAAAGCCTTGTTTTACAATGTGTTTTTCTTTTAAAGATTCGCCGGAGATATTATCTGCAAAATCAGAATAGGCGCCATTCCAGTTGTTGGTGGGGAAAGCCCCAACACTGTTAACAATATTTACCAAAACGGCCGTACCGTAAGCGCCAAGGCCTTCGCCGGTGACGGGGTGAGCTTTGAGAATGCTTAGGCATTCACTGTTAACAGCTTTAAGAGCTTCGGCATCAAAGGCATCTACTTTGCTGGAAGATGCGGTAACGCAAATAGCTTTAAGGTTTTTGCTGCCCATGACCGCGCCAACACCACTGCGTCCGGCGGCTCTGTCATTATCGTTCATTATGCAAGCCAGCAAGGATTCGTTTTCGCCGGCAGGGCCAATATTCAAAACAGAGGCCTTGGGGTAAACTTCTTTGAGTTTATGGCTTAGGTCTTCTGTTGTCATGCCCATATACTCTTCGGCGGGCAGAATTTGAATGCTGTCATTTTCGATATTAAGATATACAGGTTTGTCAGATTTTCCTTCAACGATGAGACCGTCCCAGCCCGCGTATTTAAGCTTGGCACCCCAAACACCGCCGGAATTGGAGCAGGCTATCATGCCGGTGAGTGGGGATTTGGTAATGACCATATAGCGGCCGGCTGTGGGGGATGTGGTGCTTGTGCAAGGGCCTGTAAAGTAAAGAAGTTTATTTTCTGGGGATAAGGGGTCGACTTTGGCAACGCCTTCGTCATAAAGAATTTTTGTGCCAAGGCCTCTGCCGCCAATAAATTTTTTGGCAAGGTCGAGATCGAGGTTTTCTATATGAATTTGACCTGTGGTTAAATTAATTCTGGCAAGTTTTCCGGTATATGCTGTAGACATGGCTACCTCCTATGAAAAAATAGTTGTCAGGGCTAAAAAAATATAATCTTTTTATGATGGATTACTTTTTGAAGAAACCTGTAAGGGGAGACAGCGCAAAAAAAAGATTTGGCTGCCTTAAGCAACAACAAATCCTTTTCAAGAGTGTGGGAGGCATCGAATGGAACGGTCGATACCCATAGGCTTAATACCGTCATTATTAAGCTCGGATTAGGATATATCTAAAAACTAAAGTGTGCATTGTCAAGTGCAAATGGGTGCGCTTAGCCGCCCATGGTCATGTGGTACAGCATAAATTTTTTGTAAAAAGCTTCAATTTTGTCTGCATCGCCCACAAGGTACATATAAGAGCGCGGCAAATCCACAAAATGATTTTCTTGCTTTTGGGCTTTAAGGCGAATGCTAAAACCTACGGCGTTATAGGTATATAAATCGTGTTGCTGTATACCTTCCATTTGCAACAAAAAATGCGAAATCTGCTCTGGTGAATATGCTAAATCTTTGCGAATCATAATTTTTTATCGCTTACACATAGGGCGCAAGGCTTGTGCGCAAAAATTCCAAAACGCTGTTATAGCGGGCAGGTTCATTGATGAGCAAGTCCACATCGCGCAGAACCACCACAAAGTGCCCATTGTAGCGTATTTGCATAAAGGGGCGGATGTCATGGGGCAGGCCAATGGCTTTGGTGGCGCTTTGCCCCATAACCACAAGAGCTTTGGCTTGTAATATATGCGCACCAGACCAAAAAGCTTGCGCATGGGGCACAAAATTTTCCGGAACCATGGCTTCTTTGTCTAAGGCTAAAGATTCCGGCATGGTGGGTGGCCAAAATGTGTGTGTGCCTGTGGGGCAGCGCAGGTCTGTCAAGAGTTTATGGATAAATGCGCGCCTTGTGGCGTCAGCTTCGCCGCAAAAATCTGCTGCCAAGTTGCCATATGTCCATAAAATATGACCTTTGCGCGTGGCTTGCAAGCGTGCTTGCCAAGGTTCTGGCCAATGCTGCGGCGGCAAAAAGGGAGCCCCTTGTAGTTTTTGTTCGTGTCCAGAGTGAGGAGGGGGTGCGGCAGTGGAAGAGGAAGCTGGGCGTGGCGCTGCATTGGCAGAGGGGCTTGGCGCAGAGCTTGGCCTCTGTTGCTTTGGTGGCGCTTGTTGATATGGAGCTTTTGCTTCCGTTTGCCCCGCTATCGATCTGGAAGGGGCAGCAGTTTTTTGCGCATCTTTGTGGCAAAGAGAAAGCTCTGGCGGCACATCTTCGTGTTGCAACAAATAGGGCAGACCTTGTTCCAGCCAAGGCTTGAGTAAAGGAGAGATGTTTATGCCTGTAAAAGCCATGAGCACAATCTCCAAGCCACATCAATTTTTGGTAAATTTGGCCATATTTCTTCGCGTCCGTTGGTGCCCACCACCACCATGCTGTTGGTGGCTGTAGCAAAACCGGAGTTGGCGGCGTTGATATTATTGGCGGCAATGATATCTGCATTTTTGCGCACCAGCTTTTGCAGGGCAAGGGGTATAAGGTCATTGCTACTTTCGGCGGCAAAGCCCAAGATTTTTTGGTGCGCTTGTTTATTTTTGCCAAGGCTTTCTAATATGTCGGCATTGGGGGTAAAATGTATGTCAAAGCCTTGGGGTGCGTTGCTTTTTTTAAATTTTTCCGGTGTGTTATTGTGGGTTGTAGGGGGCGTTGGGCTATAATCTGCCACGGCTGCGGTGAAAATACCCATGTCCATACGGGGCCATAGGTCGGCGGCGGCTGTAAACATTTCTTTGGCGCTTTGCACAGAATATGTGTGCATAAATTGTTCTGTGGGCAAATAGCAATGGTCTGCCACAGGGCCACACACCGCGTGCACTTCTGCCCCTCGAAGCCAAGCAGAAAGAGCTAAGCACGCCCCCATGCGCCCGGTGGACGGATTTGACCAATAGCGCACAGCATCCCACTGTTCGCGAGTGGGGCCAAGGGTCACGAGCACTTTTTTGCCGATCATGTCTTGAGGTGCAAGCAATTTTAAAGAAGCAAGCCAAATATGGCGCAAATCTGCAAGCCTTCCTTGGCCTTCATCCTTACAAGCCGTACTGCCTATGCCGGGTGCTACAATATGCACGCCGCGTTTTTGTAATGTGGCCAAATTTTCTTGGGTGGCCGGGTGCTCCCACATTTTGGGATTCATGGCGGGAGCCAATAATAAAGGGCCGGAAAATGCCAAAGCCTGACAAGCCAAGAGTGTGTGGGCTTGACCGCTGGCCAATTGGGCAAGGGTAGATGCGGTAGCCGGTGCAATAACCATGGCGCTGGCGCATTGGCCAGGTTCTAAGTGCCCAAAAATGCTTTCTTTATCCCACATATCTGTATATACGGGCGCCGCTCCCAAGGCTTCAAATGTCAACGGCGCAATGAATTTTTGTGCGCTTTCGGTTAAGGTGGTGCTCACGCGCAAGCCATTTTTCAGCCACCAGCGCAAAAGGTCAGGAGCGCGAAAGGCGGCAATGGAGCCGCAAACCCCAAGGTGTACGCCTTTATGGGCAAAGGGGCTGTTTTCGCCAAAGGCATAAGGGGCGTTATGTGTGGAATGGGTCATGCTTTCCTCTTGGCAGAAAATATGGATAATACGGAAAACAAGCATGCATCTTGTTGGACAAGGCTCGTTTTTTTTTATATCAAAGTCTTTGCAGAAATTTTTATATCCGAAAGCCCTGACATTGACAAGCGAGAGCGCTTTGTGGGCTCAATTTTTAAATTTACAGTAAACTTAAAAGATATATACATATGGACGAAAAAGAATATAACCTTACATCTTACCGTTTTGATTTGCCAGAATCTCAAATTGCACAATTTCCACCTGAAGAGCGTGGACAATCGCGCCTTTTGCTCATGCCTCGCAAGGTAAAACATGCAGATATTAATGAGTGGAAGCACGTAAACTTTGCTGATATAAGCCAGTATTTACCCAAGGATTGCTTGCTTGTGGTAAACAATTCTCGCGTGTTGCAGGCAAGGCTCTTGGGTACTAGGCCTTCGGGGGGTAAGGTAGAATTTTTACTTTTAACGCCTCTGCCCTTGGTAACAGCGCAGGCTGTGCCCGTAAAAGAAGTGGGAAAAATTTCACCTTACAGTGCCACTTTTTTGGAAGATCTTGAAGATGAACAATGGTTTTGTGCCGAAGCACAAGGCCTTGTGCGAGCCGGCGGGCGTGTGAACGACGGCGATGTTTTTCGCTTTGGTGCGGGTATTTTAGTGCAAGTTCTTGAATCCGGCCCCTTTGGGCAAAGGCGCATAGTGCTTTTTTGGAAGGGAGACCTTGCCAATGCTTTTGCCGCCACAGGACACATCCCCTTGCCTCCCTACATTAAAAGAGTAGATGACGACGAAGACCAAAGCCGCTACCAAACCATATTTGCTAAAAAAGAAAAAACAGGCTCGGTGGCAGCACCCACGGCCGGCCTGCATTTTACCGAAAATATACGAAAAAATCTTGCCGCGCATGGCTGCGAATGGGCAGAGGTGACCTTGTATGTAGGCTATGGCACCTTTAGTCCCGTGCGCGTAGATGATATTCGCACGCATCGTATGCACCGAGAATACATAGAAATTCCCGAAAGCACCGCCGAAGCCATTGCTAAAGCCAAGGCCGAAAAACGTCAGGTGATTGCAGTGGGAACTACGTCGGTACGCGCACTTGAAGGTGTGGCAGAACTTTGTGGTAAGGTGCAAGCGTATACCGGCTGGACAGACATATTTTTATATCCCGGGCGGCGCTTTAGAGTTGTGGACGGCATGATTACCAATTTTCATTTGCCGGAATCTTCTTTGCTCATGATGGTGTCGGCTTTTGCCGGACGACAACGTATGCTCGACGCTTATGCCGAAGCAGTACGGCAGGGGTATAGGTTTTTTTCATACGGCGA
>CAYJGS010000152.1:0-5478 GCA_964369505.1 uncultured Desulfovibrionaceae bacterium
GAAGGTCTTGCGATTCGGTCAATAAAAAATCTTGGCTTGTGGGAAAGAACCAAACAAGTATAAGGCTGACGCTTAAGGTAATGAGTGCAAAACCTGTTGTTATATAGCCATGTGTAAAAGAAAAAATACCGTCCATACTCATCATGGCCATAAATATATGCATGGCTGTGGTAAGATTTTTACTGGCCAAAAATACAAAGCTCATATTTATGCATAAAAAGGTTAGGGCAAAGGCTAAACTTATACCCACGCTACGTAAAACTAGAAGTATGTATGGATGCTGTATGTGTATATGCGAGCCTTGGCAAAGATGGCGAAAACCTTGGTTTAGGCTCAGCATTGTGGCTTGCATAAGCCCCCAGCACAGTATGGGCAGGCTTAAACCATACCAAAGCGCGCCCAAAAGCATGCCCAAATATAAATGCGCGTGCTGCCGCAGGGCGCCATGTTCTTTGCCGCCAAGAGGTTTGTACACTGTATCGCGTATCCAATCGGCCAAGGGTATATTCCAGCGGCGCCAAAACTCTAATATGCTATAGGCTTTGAGGGGCGCGTTAAACATATGCGGAAGGTGAATGCCCAATATATAACCAAGTCCTTGTGCCATGTGCGCCATGCCCGAAAGGCTAAAGTAGAGCAGTAGGGTATAGCTAAAAATACCAAGCCAAGCTTCGGCAAAGGTAAGGGGTAAAAGTTGTTCTGCAGCAGAAAATATGGGCGCAACAATAAAACTGAGCATATGCGCAAACAGAAAAATTTTGCTCATGCCAAGCACAAAAAGGCTTAAACCTCTGGCCGCATGGCTAGAAGAAATATCTTTAAGTTCTTGCCATTGCTTGTTTATTTGCTTTGGTTGCACCAAGGTGGCCCCAAGGGTATGGGGCAAGCCCGCCATGCTTAAGGTAAAAGGGGTAAAGCGCAATGCGGTGTTGCGCTTTCTTGTATGTGTGTTGCGATAACACTGCACAAGGTGAGCGCATTGCATAAAAGCAAGGCTTGCCAAAAGTGGTGGCATAAAGCCTTTGCTTAAGTTAAGAGCGGCAAAGGGTTGCGCCCATGGGCTAAAATATTCTTGTGTATACGGGCTTTGTGGTAATAGTATGAGCAAGCTTGCATTGAATAAAAGGCCCAAGGCAAGTAAATTTTTTGCTGTGAGTATGGCTTGTAAAAAAGGTGGCAGCTTGTGTGCATCAAGGTACATGCCGCGCGTTATGGCAAAGTTTACTCCAAGCCACACAATGACTAATGCTAATAGATATATGTGATAACTGCCAAGAACACCTAAAGAGGCCACAAATAAAAGCCAAGGCAAGGTTTTTGTGGTTTGACGTGCCAAAAAATGCCAAAGCATGAGTAAGAGCGGCAAAAAGAGGCACAAAAATATGGCAGAGGTAAAAAGCATATATTTCCTTTTTATGTATTTATAGCATGTACTGTGGCTTTAAGCTACATTACAAATGTGGCGTAAAGTGGCGCAAGCGTCAAGTTGTGTGAAGGATTTGTGCAAGGAAAAATTATTTCGCAAAGGCATTTTCTTATTGAAAAATATTGTAGAGTAAGATAGCCCCTCAAAGAAAACTTTAATATGAGCATGACCAATGAAAGCACTTTCTGTATATTCTGTGAGTTTGGGTTGCCCTAAAAACCGTGTAGATACGGAACATCTTTTGGGCTCTTTGGGTATTCCCATACGTTTGGTGCCGCATCTTGGTAGGGCGCAGATGATTTTTATCAATACCTGCGGATTCATTTTGCCTGCGGTGGAAGAATCCATACGCACCATTGTGGAATGTATAAACCATATGGACACCTTAAAGCGCCGTCCCTTGCTTGTGGTTGCAGGCTGCTTTGTGGGGCGTTATGGGGCAAAGGCTCTCGCCAAAGATTTGCCAGAAGTGGATGTTTGGCTGCCCAATGCCGAACTTGAAGCTTGGCCACAAATGCTTGCAGCACCCTTGGGGCTTCAAGAACCATTGCCTGTGGGGCGTTTAATGTCCACGGGCAAAAGTTATGCTTGGCTTAAAGTGAGCGATGGCTGTAGGCATGCTTGTTCTTTTTGCACTATTCCTTCCATACGGGGTAAGCACCGCTCCATGCCTTTGCCAAGGCTTGTGCAAGAAGCGCAAGATCTTTTAGATACCGGCATTAAAGAAATAGTGTTGGTGGCGCAAGATGTGAGTGCTTATGGCGAAGATATGGGCTTAAAGCACGGTCTAAAAAGTCTTTTAGAGGCCTTGTTGCCTTTGAAGGGTTTGGAATGGTTGCGGCTTATGTATATGTATCCTACAGGTATTTCTGATGATTTTTTACGTTTTGTCAAAGAAGCCGGTGCACCGCTTTTGCCCTATTTTGATATACCTTTACAGCATGCTCATGCAGATATTTTAGGGCGCATGGGGCGACCCTTTGCAAAAAATCCACGCGTGGTGGTAGAAAAAGTACGTAAGCACTTGCCAGATGCCGCTTTACGTACTACTTTTATTGTAGGCTTCCCCGGCGAAACAGAAGAACATTTTGACGCTTTATACAGCTTTGTGGCAGAAACACGTATGCACCATGTGGGAGTTTTTGCTTATAAACCGGAAGAAGGCACCGTGGCTGCCTCCATGCCAAATCAAATTGATGAAAATATAAAAGAACAGCGTCGGCATAAGCTTATGCAATTGCAAGCTGAAATCAGCTCTGAAATACTAGAATCTTGTGTAGGTGCTTCCATGCCTGTGCTTGTGGATACGGTGCACGATGAATGGCCGGGTTTGCATGTGGGGCGGGTATGGTTTCAAGCTCCGGAAGTGGATGGTATGACCTATGTAAGCGGGCCAATGGTAAAGCCCGGCGCCATGGTGCAGGCCGATATTGTGGAAAGTTCTCACTACGACCTTACAGCCTTAACATAATATAGTCGTAATATAAAGGAATGTCTATGACACAAAATTCCCCCTCTGCCTGTGGAACAGAGCAATTTACCGAAAAAACTCCTTGGTGGCGGCATTTTGAAGGCAAGGATGAGCCTGTCATTACTTTTACAGATCAAAGTCTGCTTGAAGTTTTGGATAAGGCCGCCACTGAATATCCAAACCGCAAGGCCATTATTTTTCAAAACTATAAGCTCACCTATGCGCAATTAAAAGATAGAGCCGAAGCTTTTGCTGCGGCATTGCGTTTGCGCGGCGTGCAAGACGGCGACCGCGTTGCCATATTGTTGCCCAATATTCCGCAAACTATTATCGCCATTTGGGGTGTGCTTAAGGCCGGTGGTGTGGTTGTTATGACCAATCCTTTGTATATGGAAAAGGAATTGACCCACCATTTTCAAGATGCGGATACGCGCATTCTTATTACCTTAGATCTTTTATGGCCTAAAGTGGTGTCTTTGTATGATAAATTTAACCTTCGCTTCAGTGTTGTTACAAGCATTGCCGATGGGCTCGCCTTTCCGCTTAATTATTTGCAACCGTGGAAGGCCAAAAGGCAAGGGGCACAACCCGAGGTAGATTATGATGGCAAAAGCATTATAGAGTGGAAAAGCTTTTTAAACACAAAAGAACGCTATGCCGCACACATTGAAAATTCTCGTAAAACATTGGCTTTTTTACAATATACAGGTGGCACTACGGGTATTTCCAAAGGGGCTATGCTTACACACTATAATCTTGTAGCACAGCTGCAAATTATTAAATATATTGTGGATGCGCCTGAAGGGAAGGAATTTACTTTTCTTTCCATTTTGCCCTTTTTCCATATTTTTGGCTTGGCAGGTAATGTTATTTTGCCTGCGGTTTATGCAGCAGCAAGCATTCCTGTGCCGCGGTATACACCGGGTGATCTTTTGCGCACCATACATAAATACCGCCCCAACTTCTTTGTAGGCGTGCCGTCGGTCTATATATCGCTTATTCAGCAAAAAGATTTGCCCAAATATGACCTAAGCTGTATTGAGCTTTGTATTTCCGGTTCTGCTCCCTTCCCCATGGAATCTTTAAGGCGTTTCCAAAAACTTACGGGTGCTAAAATTACCGAAGGTCTTGGCCTGACAGAAACTTCGCCTTGTATTACCGCAAACCCCCTTTACGGCATGCAAAAAGTGGGTTCAGTGGGTGTGGCTTTGCCTGGAACGCAAGTGCGCATTGTGGATACAGAAGACGGCACTAAGATTTTGGGCGACAACGAAGTGGGCGAAATTATTGTTCAAGGTCCGCAAGTTATGCAAGGTTATTGGAATCGCCCCGACGAAACAGCCATCACTTTGCGTGACGGCTGGTTATATACCGGTGATATCGGCTACCGCGATGAAGACGGTTATTATTTTATTTCTGACCGCAAAAAAGATTTGGTTATTGTGGGTGGTTATAATGTATTTCCGCGCGAAGTGGACGAAGTTTTGTATGAGCATCCGGCTGTGGCCGAAGCCGTTGTGGTGGGTATTCCGCATAGATCACGAGGCGAGGTGCTGAAGGCTTTTGTGCTGGTAAAAGAGGGGTAAAATCTAACCAGTGCGGAGCTTGCAGCCCATTGTCGCGAGAAATTGGCAAACTATAAAGTTCCAAAATATTTTGAATTTTGTGAATCTTTGCCCAAAAGCCTTGTGGGTAAAGTTTTGCGAAGAGTTTTGCGCGAAGAAGAAATGCGCAAGCTTGAAGCTTCTGGCAAGCTTAAAGAAGAAAAGATAGAAGATTTTGTAGAAGAAGCTATTCAAGCTCAAAAAGCTAAAGAAAAGGCTGCGCACTTGCGGCAACAAGCTGAAGAAATGTTGAACGAGGCTAAGAAAAAAGCCGAAGACATGCTTGGAGAAACTAAGAAAAAGGCCGAAGAAATGCTCAGCGAAACCAAGAAAAAAGCTGAAGATATGATGGTTGAAGCCAAGTCTAAAGCTGAAAAATTAATGGAACAAGCCAAAGATATGGCCAAGGATATGGGCAAGGATAAAGCCAAGGACGAAAAAGAAGCACAAGCTGATACAAATAAAGACTCGAACAAGTAAAGCTTGTTTGAGAGTGTTGACACATTTTTGCATAGTACTGCTTAAAAACTTATTTTCGTAAGCTGCGTGAATTTACAAAACAAAATTAATATTTAAGCCCCTTGCACCATCGTGTAAGGGGCTTTTTATGAGAATAACACTATTTTTGCTTGTCATTTAGACGCTTTTTTGCTAACTCTCCGGAACCCCGAAAGGGGAAATTATTGTTGGAGGCTATGGACATATGGCAAACCAGGAAACCGGACATGAAGCTGAAATCAGCTTTGAAAGTGCTCTTGAAAACTATCTCAGTACAGATTTTGGTGACTTAGAGGAAGGTTCTATTGTAAAGGGCGAGATCGTGCGCATTGGCGAAGATCACGTGCTTGTGGACGTAAACTTTAAGTCTGAAGGACAAATCCCCACAGCTGAATTCCGTGACCCTTCTGGAAACCTTGTGGTTTCTGTGGGTGAGCGCGTGGATGTTTTTGTGGTGCGTAAAAATGAAAATGAAGGAA
>CAYJGS010000153.1:0-5463 GCA_964369505.1 uncultured Desulfovibrionaceae bacterium
CTTAGCCACTTACAAAAAAAAGCGCGACAGCGCGCTAAAGTCTGACGCAGTGCGCGTAAAAAAGATACATTTCGCAAAAGTAAGCAAAAGAATCACCTTAAGCCCTTAGCCACTTACAAAAAAAAGCGTGATAGCGCGCTAAATTCTGACGCAGTGCGCTACCTTAACCTGCCGCTCGGATAAGGAAAACTCGAATAGCAAGCGAGCTATTGAGTGAGCAAGGTGCCCTTTATCAGAACGAGGAAACTTGCTTCCGCTTATATCCTATGCGCCGCCCTGAACGGATAAAAAAAGCCTGCTACCAATATGTAAAAACAGCGGTCACCAAAACAGGCACTATAAGCGTAAGCACCATGCCCGAAAAAATACCCATAATAGCGTATCGCTCGCCAGCATAGCGTGCAATAACGGGCATGCAAGTGTCCATGGTGGTGGCACCGCCTGTGGCAACAGGAGCTAATCCACCAAGATATTTAACCAACATGGGCGCAAACAAAAGAGTTAACAATTCGCGGCTCACGTTGGCAACTAAAGCCACAGAACCCAATTCTGCATTGCCAAGGCGGGTAATGATGACACTAGAAAGGCTATAATACCCAAAACCTGCCCCAACACCCATAACATCGCGCAAAGAAATATCGTGTTGCAGCAAAAGCAGTAATAACCATACAAAAAAAGCGCCCAAAAAAGTACCAAAAACAATGGCCACCGGTAAAAAAAGTGCCTTATAGCCAAATTCACGCACTATTAAAAAATTGCGTGTATCAAAGCCCATACACATACCGGCAAGCACAAGCATAGTATAGAGGGCAAGGCTTAAGTATTCTTCACCAAAACTACGGGGAATAATATCGGCAGAACCTAAAAAAACACCGCACAAAAAGCAACCTAAGATGAGTAATGCGCCCTTCATTATATATTTGCCTTAAAAATAAAACGGTATGTGGCCCAAACCACCACGGCCGAACCAAGGGCACAGCCAATGCCAATGAGCGCCCCTTGCACGCCAAGTTCGGCAATACGCGCCAAAAGGTCGTCATTTCCCCCAAGGCTGACACCTATAAGGAAAAGCATTATATAAATCACTAAAGATAATGCATTATTCACTATGGTTTGCGCTAAAGCTTTTTGGCGCACCATATAACCTAAAGGTATTCCGGCCACAATAAGGCCAATTTCTAACATCATAATACGATCTCAATTATATCGGATAAAAAATTCATGCAAAAAACCCCTGCACAAAAGTCTTGTACAGGGGCTTTAAATTATTAGCAAGATATCAGATTGTCGAAAAAGCCATTTGCGCAATAGTTTACCCTTTTTCAACAAGTTTGATAAAGCGTTCAAAAAGGGTGAAATATAAGGAAAAATAAAAAAGCAGGACACGCCGTGTATACAAACATACATAAGTGGTCTGCTTTTTTATTTTGACGCAATAGTTTGCCCTTTTTCAACGCTTTATTAGCTGTTTTTTAGGTTTTCGACCAAAGCCGCCAACTGCTGCGCCTGTTCAGACAATGAACTTACAGCTTGGGCTGCTTCATTCATGGCATTAACAGTGCTTTCTGCAATATTAGACACAGTAACAATGGACTGAGCTATTTCATCAGAAGTGGCAGATTGCTCTTCGCTGGCTGTGGCAATGGCGCGAATACCATCGGCACTTTCTTCTGCCATATCCAAAATAACCTGCAAAGCTTGCCCGCCTTCTACGGCAAGCTCTGTGGCCTCTTCAATGCGAGTTACGGCCATATCTACTTGTTGCACATTAACTTCTGTGCTTTGTTGGATAGCATTGATAGCATTAGCTACATCTGTGGTTGAAGAAATGGTTTTTTCTGCCAATTTACGTACTTCATCCGCCACCACAGCAAAGCCACGCCCTGCTTCGCCGGCTCTCGCTGCCTCAATGGCTGCATTAAGTGCAAGCAAGTTTGTTTGGTCTGCAATATCAGAAATAACACTCATGATGGCATTGATAGATTGAGCATGGCTTGCAAGCTCGCTCATGTTTTGGCGCAGCTTTAAAGACTCATCTTTTACTTGTGTCATGGATGTTTGGCACTTACTTGTGATTTCAGCACCTTCAATAGCTTTTCCTCTGGTATTGTCTGCAAGTTCTGCGCTGGTGCTTGAATTTTTAGCCACTTCAAGCACAGTACTGTTCATTTCATCCATGGCCGTTGCTGTTTCTGTCATGCGCATAGATTGCTCTTCGGCACCATTGGTAGAGAGGTCAATTTGGGCTGAAAGCTGTTCTGAAGCTGAAGCAATATTATTTACAATGCCTTCAAGTTGTACTACGGCACGCAGAATGCTCTCTCTTTTGGCATCAGCCTCTTGAGCAGATTTTTCTGCTTCTTGTGAAGCAATTTCTGCTTTATTTGCGGCAACTTGCGCTTCTTTGCTTTTTTCTTCGGACTCAAAAACCATTTTGGCTAAATTTTGAATCATGGTGTTTAAAGCTTGCGCCAGGGTAGATATTTCATCCCCTCTCTGCACGGCACTACGTAATTGAGTGTCTTGCTCCGCAGTAAGGGTAAGATTTCCTTGCGCCACATATGTGGCAATATCGGCACTGTTGGAAACGGCAATCACAACTTTTTTAACTACAAAATACACAATAAGTGCCACGGCAAGCACAATTAAAAGCCCGGCTATAACAAGAGCAAATGTTATATCATTAGCCGCTTCAAAAAAATCTTCTTCATTGGAAGAAATGGCCACAATCCATTTTGTCATAGGAAGTTCTGCAAAATGGACAACTTTATCGGTACCTTCCCACACATAGCGCGTAATACCTGTGCGCTCTGACATCATCGGTTTGGCGTATGCATATACATTTTGGTCTTCGCCAGCCAAATCATTGTATTTTACATCCATGAGCAAAATACAATCAGAATCTACAACAAATAAATTGGTTGAAGGCAGAACCTTCACACCACTGATAGTATTTTTTGACATGGTGGTTAAGTCTAAAATAAGCATTAAAACTGCATCAACTTGACCGCTTGAAGCATTGCTTCTGATGGGTGTTGTTATCAAAGCGCTCATTTTCCCGGTTTGGCGTGACTTTTGCGTTCCTATGGCATACTGCCCCCCCAATGCAGTCTTAAATGTGGGATATGCACTTAAATCAAGCCCAATTCTTTTAGGATTTGCATGGGCAATGGATTTACCGTCTTTACCTATGATAAGCGCCACAGAAATATCTTCGTATTTTTCAACAATGCCGCCTAAGAGTTCGTTATTTGCCTGCTGAAGTGTGCTAAATTCAGGTGAAGATTGCGCATTTGCCATGGCCGCAAAATTCTCCACACCACTATTTTCCGCGACAGTTTGCGCAAGAACCAGCGCATTACGCATGATATTATCCATTTCAGAGGCTTGTTTTTTGGCAAGTTCCAGCATTTGCACATCGGTCACATCACTTAAGCCTTTTGTGGCAAGTGTAGATGCAACCATGGTAAGCCCCGCAACACCTAATACTATGGGCAACAAAGTAAACAGTAAGATTTTTCCAAGCAGCTTCAGTTTCATAACAACAAACCTCTTTTCATACTTTCTTTAATATTTAAGCGTACAATCTAGCCGAATTAAATTTCGATAAATCAATTTTTAAAAAATCACAAGCAAAGAAATGCTATAAATACATGTTTTCCTAACTAATGTTTGCGGTTTTACACCAAAATATCACAGCCACATGTCATATCGGCAATTTTCAAAAAATATTTATATGCTTTTTTTAAAAATCCTTTAAAATAGATTACACAAGGCTTTTATATCATAATACAAAACCTTGTGTAATTTTATTGAGATCAGCACCAGCAAACAACTACCATTCGGTGGTCAAACCAGGTTGCTCATACAAACTACCAATCTCTGAAGTATTTTCTTCCATAAGTGCTTGTTGCATAAACCAATCTTCACGTATACGCCAAGAAGCTGCTGCTGTATAGGCCGGGGAAGAATACCCCACAGAAAGTACAAGAGTTCGCCTTGCGTGCTCTTGTAAACGTATAAGAAGCGGGGTAAAGTCGGCATCGCCGGAAAGGATAATAAATTCTTCAAAACGCGTGGAATGCGAAAGGTCGTCCATACAATCCATAACCAAATGTATATCTGTGCTTGTTTTTCCCTGATTGGTCAAAGGCGGACAGTCCACTACCCGAAAAGCTGCGCGCATAAAATTGGTGCGAAATTCATGATAACGCTGTGGGTTAATATAGCACACACGTTTTAAAATACGTCGACGCACGCCATCGCCATACAACATGCGCAGGGCGTGCACCTCAAGCCATTTTATCCAACGTTGCGGTGTGCTGCCAAAAGAACGCGCCACTTCTGGATCCATTTCTAAAAAGCGTGTGTAAATATTATCAAAATCTACATAGAGTGCAGAATATACTTCGTCAAACCCAGAGAAACGGCCCATGTAATATCCTTAAAAAATTAGGTTAAAGGTACAATAACAAGCAAATTCTTTATAAAAGCACAGCCTAAAAAAAGTGCCTAGAAAAACGCAATAAGAGTGTCACTCACTTTATAGAAGCTAAAAGCAATTAGCAAGTGCACAACGCAAGCTTTTTTAATAAAATACGCAACATTTTTTAAAATTTTTAGTAAAAGGAAGAGTTTTATACAAATTTTTTTTTGGACGTTAAAGTTTTTTTTTCCTATGCCGATAACTAAAGATGAGTTATTGCGAAATAACGAAATGAAATATAATTATTACTGAGGATAATTTCATGCGAAAATTCATAAAATGCATTATAATGCTTACATTTTATATATTACTTGTCATGCCAGCCTTTGCCGCCCAAAACTATTACATATCTAATACACCCACGCCGGCAGGGCCCAATGCAAGTCTTGGAGAGGTGTGGATGAAACATGGGGGGGCAAGACTACAGTACGATGCCTTGCGCGGTCCCATTCAAATGAATACCAACGGTATGCCCGTGCGCGACCCTGCAGCCATAGGCCTTTTGCCGCCCCTGTATCCACAAAAAAGTGCCACATCCAGAAAAAACACAACCAAGGCACATAACAAAGCTCCGCGTTTTATATATATTGATAAAAACGCACCGCCCACACCATTACCCAAAAGCAGAACAAAGGCTAAAAAAACCACGCCTAAAGCTACTCCAAAAACTATGGCAGCACCCAATAGCTCGCCAAAACCCACGGTAAAGCAAGGCACTAGCCAACCACCCTATACAGGTAAGGCTGATCCCGTGGCACCCACAACAAACTCTTTGCCTTCTCCCACCGCCAGACAAGGCGGCACCATAAACCCCATTCCAATGCCTTTAAATCAGGTAAGTGAAAAAGCGCAAACGCCACCTCAAAATGCAGCAACACCTGATAATCCTTTGGGCGCCAGTGAAAAATAATGTGCGCAACTTTCTTCTTGCCAAGGATAGAAGTCTTGTGTAAGCACTAGTGCGTGTTTGCATAAAC
>CAYJGS010000154.1:0-5434 GCA_964369505.1 uncultured Desulfovibrionaceae bacterium
TTTATGTTTTACATCCGCAATTATACATGGTTGCACAGTTTTTCAGGCTCAACTATCAATAGATTTTGTAATAAGGTCATGCATTTCCGTGTTAAAACTTATTTCTTTGTCACCTTTCATGACATGAGCAAACATGTCTATTTATGGGTGCTCAGCGTATTTTACTTGTTTACGTATATTTTTTGTAGAGGTATATCCATCCGTATATAGAGCAAGGTTTTTTATTTTGCTTCGTTGCTATATGATTGATTTTTTAAACTGTTGTTGTTAAGAAAGTTCTTTCAGGGCATCTCTTGCTTAAAATACAGCTAGTGCTAGAGAAAGCATTTTATATACACAAAGGCGAAAAAGCGCATTAAAATTAGCAAAAGTGAAATAGCGTGAAAAAAAATACCCACGATATACCTGCAGCTCTACTACTGTTCATTTTTTGCGGTATAGGACTGTATGGCATACTCACAACACCTACTCCCTTAGAAAATGATCTTGTGGGCCCCATGCATCTGCCTTGGTTAGCCCTCATGGGCAGTGCTATTTGTGCACTAGCACTTTTTTTGCGCGGGGCATTTTTTGCACATCGAAACCAAGAAAAAGAATTAAAAAAAACTATCCTCAGTGTATCTACAAGAAAAACCTTATATTATTATACTTTTTTTGCACTATATCTGCTAAGTATGGTGTATTTGGGAGATTATTTTTTACACACTGAAACCCCAGTCGTACCTTTTGGAGGCGGATTTAGCATAGCTTCCAGTATATTTTTAATTTTTTCATTATATGCACTAGGGCGCAAAAATATACGAGAAATTGTCTGTATCTCATGTATTGCGGTGGCCGCACTGGTGTTAATTTTCGGAAAATTATTTCACATTATGCTACCTTAATATAATAAGATTATCATATGGAAGATCTCATTAACGGAATACATATGGCTTTAAGCCTTCCTGCTCTTACTGCCAATTTTACCGGTGTAATTCTCGGTATTATCTTTGGTAGCATGCCGGGATTAACTGCTAGTATGGGCATTGCCTTGCTTATTCCCCTAACTTTTGGCATGCCTTCGGTGCAGGCTTTTGCCATGCTACTTGGCATGTATGCAGGAGCCATTTACGGCGGATCCATTTCTGCCATATTGCTGGGCACACCGGGAACAGTGGCTGCTGCGGCCACAGCTCTTGAAGGCCCACACCTTAGCGCCAAAGGCCAATCGCGCAAAGCTTTGGAAATGGCTACTTTTGCTTCTTTTTTTGGGGGTACACTCAGTGCTGTATTTTTGGCATTGTGTGCGCCACTTTTGGCCAATGTGGCCACATCTTTTGGTCCGGCAGAATATTTTGCTTTGGCCGTTTTTGCCCTTTCTGTGGTGGCCACCATAACTTCAGGACATATGCTCA
This sequence comes from uncultured Desulfovibrionaceae bacterium, assembly GCA_964369505.1. GTDB lineage: Bacteria > Desulfobacterota > Desulfovibrionia > Desulfovibrionales > Desulfovibrionaceae > CAYJAD01. The sequence goes on from CAYJGS010000154.1 coordinate 1,395, forward strand.
AAGGCATGGCTTCTGCCTGCATAGGCTTATATCTTGCCACCATAGGCATTGACCCTGTGTCTGGTGATTTTAGAAATACCTTTGACAGCACGTATCTTATCAATGGCATATCGCTAGTGCCTGCTTTAGTAGGACTTTTTGCCCTTTCACAAGTACTCTTAAGTATTGAAAAATCCTTATGTGGTCAAGTAAGCATATTGCAGCAAAATGACTGTTCTAACGAAGGTTTAAGTTATAAAGATATTTGGATTCACAAATTTCATCTGCTACGTTCTTCACTCATAGGCATTTTCATAGGTATTATTCCTGCCACAGGGCCCAGTGCAGCCACATTCATTGCTTATGCCGAGGCAAAACGTTTTGCCAAAAAACCAGAACTTTTCGGTAAAGGTTCCCTAGAAGCTATTGCTGCCACAGAAAGTGCCAACAACAGCGTTACCGGTGGAGCGCTCATTCCCATGCTGACCCTTGGCGTCCCCGGAGATGTACTTACAGCTATCATGTTAGGGGCGCTTATGATTCAGGGGCTTGCGCCTGGACCTATGCTTTTTGAAGAACATGGGAGTACCGTAGCAGGTATTTTCGCAGCCTTTTTTATCTCCAATTTTCTTATTTTGCTATTAGGTTATATGGCGGTGCGTTTTTTAGGAAAAATCATTATAATACCCACAGCCATATTAATGCCCCTTGTGCTGGTCTTGTGCACTGTGGGCAGTTATGGTGCCCAGCATTCTACCTTTGACCTTGCTGTCATGGCTGCCTTTGGTTTTTTGGGTTATATCATGTTAAAATTAACAATCCCGCAGCCGCCACTTTTATTAGCTATGATCCTTGCACCACTTGCTGAGTCAAATTTTCGCCGTGCTTTGGCCATTTCGCGCAATGATTTTTCCATATTTTTTACTAGCCCAATAGCTTGCGCTATTTTATTCATAACTTTTGTTATTATTATAAAAAGCCTAAGAAATGAATGGTTGCGCACCAAGAGATTATAGTCTATTTTAACATTATTTTAATATCATAAGGAACTTTTTTATGTCTAAATTTTTATTTATTTTTTCACTAAGTATCATGTTTTTTATAACAAATCTAGCTACAGCGGCTGATTTTCCCGCAAGACCTATTACAGTAATTATTCCTTTTGACACCGGAGGAGCTGTAGACCCAGTCATGCGTGTTGTGGGAGATTATTTACAAAAGAAACATGGAATTACCTTTGTTATTATTAATAAACCTCAAGGCGGCGGTGCCCCTGCCATGCTAGACGTTTTGCGTGCACGTCCTGACGGTTATACCATTGGCTTTCCTTCTGCCAACGTGCTCACAGTGTTACCCCAATACAAAAATGTAGGTTTTCGCCATAATGACTTAAGCCATGTATGCCAAGTTATTACCTTAACCATGGGTTGGGCTGTGCATAAGGATTCAGGCATAGACAGTATTGCAAGCCTTATGCAAAAAACCCAAAACGAAAAAGGGGTTTATAGCTTAGCCAGTCCCGGTTCTTTCACCGCGCAGCGCTTTTTTCATGCTAAAGTTATGAGGCATTTCCCCCATGCAGACTTTCCTTATGTGGCTTATGATGGCAGCGGATCCGTGGTGGCAGCACTTTTAGGAAAACATGTAACCGTAGGCTACATGCCCTTGGTGGCTTACATCAAACAAAAAGACTTACGTACCATTGCCATAAGCTCTGCAAAGCGCGACCCCGTCTTGCCTAACGCACCCACCTTTGCAGAAATTTTGGGGCCGGAATATGTATATAATTCCGCTTGCGGTGTTGTTGCACCGCCTAAAACCCCACCTCACATTCTTGCACGTTTAGAAGAACTTTTTGCCGAGGCTTTACAAGACGCTGAAGTGCAAAAAAAACTTGCCAACTTTGGCGCAACACCGGATTTTTTACCGGGAGCAAAGTTTACCACGGTGCTCAACGACTATGCTGCATTTTTTGCTGAACCCATTAAAGAAGCCCAAAAAGCAGCTAAAAATAAATAATTGCAGGCTAAAACATATTCATGGCGGGTCTATACAAGTCGTAATATCTAAAAGTGATTATACAGGGCTTTTGACATAGAAAACCAAAATATAACATATGAAAATATTAAGAAAAATACTAGAAATAAATGAAGAATTGTGTGATGGTTGCGGCCAATGTATCTTAGACTGTGCCGAACATGCTTTAAAAATTGTTGACGGTAAGGTCAAAGTTGTTTCGGAATCTTTGTGCGATGGGCTTGGAGCTTGCTTGCAAGGCTGCCCACAAGGAGCATTGCGCATTGTGGAACGAGAAGCCTTGCCCTTTGACGAAGAAGCAGTTCATAACCTACAAAAAGCCCATACTCTGCCCAAAAGCTCTTCTCCTTTCAACACATTGCCAAGGTCTTGCCCTTCGCTTAATTCCCAAACACTCTCACCTTGGCCGGTAAAATTACGCCTTGTGCCGCCCACAGCTCTTTTTTTATCCAACGCAAGCATACTTTTAACGGCAGATTGCGTTCCTGCCGTGCATAAAAACTTTGCCGCATTACGCGAAGATCATGTGGTGCTTATGGCTTGCCCTAAATTTGAATCTCCGGAATCCATACACAACAAACTTACCAGCATAATCTCAAACAATGCTATCAGCGCCATACACACAGTGCGTATGGATGTGCCTTGCTGTAAGGCTTTACAAGCCATAACAGAAAATATTTTGCACGAGGCACAGCCTTCTTTAAAAGAAAACGCTGCCTTTTCCATAATCAGGCACGATAAATAATTTTACTCTCCACAATTTCACATTGACTTTCTTCGATATGAAGCTTATAAGCACACCATGCTTTGCGGGTATGCCGCATATACACGCTAAAAAATCTCACAAAATGAAAAGTACACACGTTTAAGTAAGGGGCTTAACATACTTCTGGCCATATTGTTGCTTTGTATTGGATTTTATCTTTTTGACCTAGCTTTTAAAATGTAACATATTTACCGGAGAAACATATGGAAACGTCACAAAACAAACCCAAAGTTGCCTTTGTGTGTAATCATAATTCTTGCCGTAGCCAAATGGCTGAAGCATTAGGTAAGCTTTTAGCCGCAGACGTATTTGAAAGCTATTCGGCCGGAACAGAAATAAAAGATTGCATACATCCTCATGCTGTACGGCTTATACAACAAAAATACAACATTAATATGGAAATAACACAATATCCTAAAATAATAGACCACATACCGCCCCCTGACGTAGTTGTTTTCATGGGGTGTAATGTGAGTTGCCCACATCTTATAGCACCTCATACAGAAAATTGGGAACTTGATGATCCAAGCGACAAAGATGATGCCACCTTTGTGCGAATTATTGAAAAAATTGAAAAAAATATATTGCGTTTAAAAAAAGACTTGTCGTAATAGTCAATTACTACATTTTTTTTTAAACTTTTGCATTTTAACCTGCTAAAAGCTTGCATTATTTATCCAGTTTACTTACAATCCCTTGATATAACACGGGGGTAGGGTATGCGACAAGAGGATTTTGCAAATCTAGCTTTGAACAACGTAAATTTCATATGTTATATTGTTGACTTAGAAAACTTTAACCTGTTATATATTAATAAGCCCACAAATATGCATTTAGCAAATATTTGTGATGGTTCTTTTTTAGGTCAAAAATGCTATAAATATTTACATAAAAAAGATGCACCTTGCGAAGATTGCAACAATAATTATCTTGTTAAAGGAAAAAATTTTCGCAAAGAGCATTATGATAAAACAATAAAAAAATATTATACTCATATTGACACTCTCATAGAAGTAGATGAAAAGCCAGCTAAGCTTTCTACTATATACGACCCTAAACTAACAAGCAATGATATAGAAATAATCTCGCAAAAATTAACATTAGAAGAAACACTTGTTTCATGCATTCAAACGTTGGTGGAAGATACAGATACAAATACTTCCATACAAAATCTCTTAAGTACAGTTGCCAACTACTACGGATCAAATCATGCATATGTTTATGAATTGAACCATAAAGAAAATAATGTTTATAAAAT
>CAYJGS010000155.1:0-5295 GCA_964369505.1 uncultured Desulfovibrionaceae bacterium
AAAAGCCATGGAAAGCCTAAAGCCCACTTTGCTCGAACCCATTGTGTTGCTTGCTGTATCTGTGCCCGATGAAAATATGGGCGATGTTATTGGCGATCTTTCTTCACGCCGCGGCAAAGTGCTTGGTTCTGATTCGGCTTCGGGTATCACCGAAATTAAAGCCCATGTGCCCATGAGCGAAGTGCTGCGCTATGCGCCTGATCTGCGCTCCATGACAGGAGGCCAAGGCGTCTTTACCATGGAGTTTGCCCACTATGAAGAAGCACCACCACCGGTGGCAGAAAAAGTGATGGCTGCTTATCAGGAAACTAAAGATTCTGAATAGATAAGATTCTTATATTGTGACAGGGGTGTTTTTTGCTAATGCCAAAAAACACCCCTTCTCTCCATACTTCCCCGACTTTCTCCGCTGTGAGCTGATAAGATAAAGGTAGCGTAGCAATCCATGTCTTTCAAATTTTAGTAAAGAAACCATCCCTTTCCCCAAGTCCTCAAGATGGATCACCACGAAAAAACGCTAGAAAAACTCATCGTTGAACATAAGTCTTACAGCGTTTTTTCTCGTGATGACATACAAAAACAGCTCGTTGCTTGTAAGGTGGTGGTATCGTCACCTGCCTTTGGTGATGAGAGGCTTGTACTTCGTATAGAAGGTATCCATGCCTTTCAAAGGCTATGATACGAAGCCCGTGTGACCACCAATTTTACATGCAATATGCTATATTATTCGTCATTGCGAGCCCCTAGCCGTTAGCGAGCAAAGCGAACCTTACGGATAGGTAGCGTGGTTTATGCCCTTTAGGGTGCAATCCATGCCTTTTAATTATCGCAAATCGGTTACGCGCTTGGATTTGCCAAAGGCGCGGGGTAGTGATGCCGGGTTTGTGATATTCACAGTAACGCGAGCCATGAGCTTTTTGTGCAGCTGTTTGGCTACAGTATCGGCAAGGTTTGCGTCCATATCGTTTGATATGCCTTCTTGGCGTTCTACGGCTAGGTTCATGTGGTCAAGGGCATTATCGTCACGTTTGAGTTCTATGTGATATTCACCGCCAAGTTCTGGAAATTGCCCAATAACATCCATAATTTGCCCTGGATAGATATTTACCCCGCGAAAGATGATCATATCATCACTGCGTCCTAGGATGCGGTCATGGCGTGGAATATTTGAGCCGCAAGAACAAGTACCTTCTATGAGCCGTGAAAGGTCGCGGGTGCGGTAGCGGATGAGTGGTGTTGCTTCTTTGCAAAGGCTTGTGACCACCATTTCGCCCACTTCGCCGGGTGCGACGGGTTGTAGGGTTTCGGGGTTGAGAACTTCTATGAGGAAAAGGTCTGCCCAGTAGTGTAAGCCTTGGTGGGCATCGCATTCAATGGCGGTGCCCGGCCCGTACATTTCGGTCATGCCGGCAATGTCGTAGCTACCTTCCAGCCCTAGTTTTTGGTCTATGGCTTGGCGCATTTTTTCACTGCGTGTTTCTGCGCCGCAAATGACTTTGCGCAAGGCAATTTTATCTTTAAGGCCGTGGCGTTCTACTTCTTCGGCTAAGAGTAAGGCCATGGAAGATGTAGCGCCAAAACAGGTGGATTGCATATCTTGTAAGAGTTGTAAATGCATTTCAAGGTTGCCTGGTCCTACGGGTATGGTAAGGGCGCCCAATTTTTCTGCGCCGTATTGAAATCCGGCACCTGCAGTCCAAAGTCCATAACCTACAGCCACTTGCATGCGGTCTTTGGGATTTAGGCCGGCCATTTCGTAGCATCTGGCCATTTGCATTTCAAAGGTTTCCACATCATTTTGGGTATAGGCTAAAATTTTGCGTTTTCCGGTAGTGCCGGAAGAAGCGTGTATGCGCACTACATCATTTTCGGGCACACAAAGAAGAGGCAAGGGATAACCTTCGCGTAAGTCTTCTACCGTGGTGAAGGGAAGTTTTCGCACATCTTCTATGGTTTTAATATCTTCTGGTGCAATGCCTTTAAGTTTGGCTGCATATTGAGGAGAGTTCATGGCTTGATTTATAGACCAACGCACGCCTGCAAGCTGCTGCAATTGCATGCTTTGCTTGTCTGTACAGAAGGCTTCGGCCTTGGGAAGGAATATTTTTTTATAATTCATTATATTATCTCCTACGCTGAGTTCGCGCCAAAAAATTATGCAAAGTTCTTGTATTGCCTTTTAGTCTTTGTCAGGGTATGCACAAAGCACAGTTTTTGTATTTACGTAAAAAAGCAGCACAAGCTTACTGAAAAATTCAGAGCAATGGGCTTTTTGTTTTACGTGAGATGTCTTGTAGCATAGCTGTAAAACAATGAAAAGAAAATACTGTATACAAAATTCAAAAAATCTTGCACTAAACTTAAAGCCTCATAAGGAGTGTACATGCGCATATTAGTGATAGGTTCTGGTGGCAGAGAACATGCCATTGTGTGGAAATTATGCCAATCTTCTGCGGTAACAGATGTGTTGGTAACGCCTGGTAATGGCGGCACACATCAAAAAAAAGTCCGCACATTTGCCATAGCGGCGCATGATATACCTGCCTTGGTGGCCTTGGCTGTGGAAGAAAAAGTAGATTTGGTTGTGCCTGGGCCTGAATTGCCTTTGACCTTGGGTATTGCCGATGCTTTGGCAAAGGAAAATATTGCGTGCTTTGGCCCGGATGAATATTGTGCGCAATTGGAAGGCAGCAAAGCTTTTGCCAAGGATATTATGCTTGAAGCAAAAGTACCTACGGCGCATAGTGAACGTTTTAACGACTATGATGCCGCGTGTAAATATGTGCAAGAAAAGGGCGCTCCTATTGTTATCAAGGCAGACGGCCTTGCCGCGGGCAAGGGTGTTGTGGTGGCACAAACACTAGATGAAGCTTATGCCGCTTTGCGTGAAATTATGTGCGATAAAGTACATGGTGAAGCCGGCAATCTTGTGGTTATTGAAGATCACTTGGTGGGTGAAGAAGCGTCATTTTTGTGTTTTTGTGATGGCGAACATGCCGTAGCTTTACCTTCTGCTCAAGACCATAAACCTATTTTTAATGGCGATACAGGGCCAAACACGGGCGGCATGGGGGCCTATTCTCCAGCTCCGGTTTTGCCTGACAGCGCAGTAAAGAGCACACTTGAATTGGTTATTTTGCCTATACTGCGTGTGCTTGCCGCCAAAGGGCACCCTTATAAGGGAGTGCTATATGCAGGGCTTATGATCACCGCAGTGGGCCCTAAAGTCATTGAATACAATGTTCGCTTTGGCGATCCAGAATGCCAACCCTTGCTCATGCGTTTGTTAACACCCTTAGATACTATACTTAAGGCCTGTGTAGACGGGACTTTACATGAAATTTCTTTCACCTATACGCCAGAAGCAGCTCTTGGTGTAGTGCTTGCGGCTGAAGGTTATCCCGGAAAATATGATAAGGGCATGCTCATTGAAGGTATTGATGTGGCTAATGCTTTGCCGGGTGTGAGAGTTTTCCACAGTGGTACCATAGAAAAAGACGGAAAAATTTATGCTCAAGGTGGGCGCGTGCTTTGCGTGACGGCTTTGGGGGCAGATCTTAAAGCTGCACAGCACAATGCCTATGTAGCGCTTGGAAAAATCAAAATGCCGCAAGGACAATATCGCAGCGATATAGGTTCAAAAGGTATTGAACGTTTAAAAAACATACAAAAGTAGAGGATTATTATGGCAAAAGTAGCAATTTTTATGGGCTCCATTTCTGATGAGCCTCAAGTAAGCCCCTGTGCGGAGCTTTTGAGCAAACTTGGTATTCCCTTTGTGTTCACTGTAACTTCAGCGCATCGCACGCCAGAGCGCACCGAAGAACTTATGGATACTTTGGAGAAAGAAGGTGTGGAAGTGTTTATTTGTGCGGCCGGCATGGCTGCTCACTTGGCAGGAGCTGTGGCTGCCCGCACTATCAAGCCCGTTATTGGTATACCCGTATCCAGTGCGTCTTTGGCCGGCATGGACGCCTTATTTGCAACGGTGCAAATGCCTCCGGGTTTCCCTGTGGCCACTGTAGCCACCGATAAAGCCGGAGCACGTAATGCAGCATGGCTTGCAGCGCAAATCCTTGCTTTGCAAGATGCAAGCTTAGCAGAAAAAATCCGCGCAGCTCGCCAACAATTCAAGGATGATGTGGCCAAAGCTGGCGACGAAATAATGAATAAATATAAATAATCAAGCTGAATATACATGGACTGACTTTTAGTCAGCCAGAGTGTTGACAAAGTCTCCTGGGGGAACCTTTTTTGTGAAAAAGCGTTCCCCCCGCTCAGAACTGGCTCCCTCCAAAAAAAACTTTAATGGTGGCAATAGCTACATTCTTTTATGTGCTATTGCCTTATTGCACCCAATCAATAAGCCTGGCTCTGGTTTTTAAGAGAAAGAAACCGGGCTTAACTTCCGAGGCTAAATTTTGCCATTCTCCTGCAAAGCGATAGATTTTCCAATCACCTTCGGGAATCATCTTGTCTTCTAGAGCAATTTGCAAACCTCTTTGCGCGCCTGCCACTTGGCAATATACAGGAAAATCACCCACTAAAGGATCTAAAACCACAGGTTGCCCACTGGCAATGTCAATAATAAAGCTTGCGGGCGCAAAGGTATAGGCTTCTGTGCAATCTTCATTGCTCGCCACAGGCCTTGGGTCTTTGGGTTTGCTTGGGGATTCTTCATCACTGCCAAACATGCCGCAACCGGCAAAAATCATAGAGAGTGCCAGAACACTGAGTAGTAATAAGCGTTGCATGTGTATCCTTTTGTTGTGTGTTATCATTATATAACCTGTATCATTGTAGACAATGCCATCAAAATCTTAGCGTCCGGCCATACTTTGCAAACGCGCCACTCTTTCGGCAATGGGTGGATGCGTGCTAAAAAGATTACCCATGCCGCCACCAAAAAGAGGTGAAACAATAAACATTTGCTCGGTGCTGGCATTGCCGCGTTGCATGGGTATTTGTTGATTATAATTTTGCAATTTGGTTAAGGCGCCGGCCAAGGCCAAAGGACTGCCGGAAATGGCAGCGCCGGTATCGTCTGCCAAATATTCGCGCGAGCGCGAAATGGCCATTTGAATAAGACCCGCCGCCATGGGGGCTAATATGGCTAATAAAATACCGCCCAAAAGGCCTGGGCCTGAGCTTTCGCCATCGTCATTGCGGCCTATGCCAAAAATTGCCGCAAATTGCATCATATTGGCAATGGATACAATGGCAGAAGCAAGCACCCCAGCCACGGTTTGGATAAGTATGTCTCTGTTGGCTATATGCCCTATTTCGTGTGCAATA
>CAYJGS010000156.1:0-5275 GCA_964369505.1 uncultured Desulfovibrionaceae bacterium
AAAAGGCATACGCTTATGATAATACAAAAGAGCTTTTTTAACATTCTATGTTTCCGTTTTAGTAGAGTATTAGTCAAGTACACGGCTATAACTTTGAAAACAATCAAGGCACAGAATATGGCCTTTGTGCAATCGCACATAAGGTTCTGCGGTCAATTCTTGACATTGATGACACAGCAAAGAAGGGCTTATGCGCGCTTCTGCCGGAGGCATAAAAGGAACTTCAGCCACGCGTAGCAAAAGCTCGTCCGCAGCGCTAAGAAAAAACTTTTGTCTGCTTTCTCTGTCCATGGCTTGTGTCTGAGCTGTAGCCCCTTGGGGCGGGCTTTGCATGGGGGCAATCCATTGCACACGAATGGCTTTTTGCGTGGCCTTGTGCATAAAGGTCATGGCGTGCTTGCCGCGCATTTTCAAAAATAAATTGCCCTTGCCCATGGTGCAACCCAAAAGAACTTGCACAGCATCAATGCTGCAGGCATCACATTCGGCAATACAGATAATTTCTTCGTCATGGCTGCGGTCTGTTATGCCAAGGGCTTGCATTGCCGCCAAAGCCATGCGGCACCCTATGGCTAAACCTGGGCACGCGTGCCCGTGAAATGCCACGGCTTTATCCCAATATTTTTCAATGTCATTAAAATCCATATGGTCTCCATATAAAAGACTTCTTGTATAGACCCGCCCTCGAAGTCAAGAGCTCTTTATAAACAGAATGGGGTGTAAGCAGGATGCGTGTTACGTTTTCAAAAATCATGCTACTGACAAAAGGTCATGCTGTCAATAGTAAAACCAATAGAAAACGGGGAGCAAAGGTGTGGGGCTTGCGGTATGGGATTTTGTGATGAAAGGGAATATTGCGTGTGAGAAAGGGATGTTTTGCAAACAAAAAACCCCTTTCTCACGCAAAAGAAGATAAAAACTTAATTATTGTGCATCAATCCAAGCTTGGGCTTCTTCAAGATTAAGCGTGCCTTCATATAAGGCACGGCCGCTGATAGCACCTTGCAGAGAGCTTTCTTTGCTTAAAGGATACAGGGCTTTAACATCATCAAGGGTGGCCACGCCACCGGCAGCGATGACGGGAATACGCGAAAGGGCGCACAGCTTAGCTATGGCTTCCACATTAACGCCGCTTTGCATGCCGTCTCTGGCAATGTCGGTATAGATAATAAAGGCAGCGCCATCATGGTGCAAACGCGGCACCACATCTTCTATGCGCAAATTGCTGTCTGCCACCCAACCCTTGGTTTTTAATTGTCCATTATTGGCGTCAAGGGAAACCCCAACGCGCCCTGGAAATTCTTTGCAAAGTGCGGCAAAATTTTGTGGTTCTTCCAAGGCCATGGTGCCAATAATAAGCCTTTGTATGCCTGTTTCAAGATAGGCTTTGGCTGTTTCGGCATGGCGTATGCCCCCGCCAAGTTGTACAGGTATGCGCAAATTTTGGCAAATATCTTTAATAATGGCATGGCTTGCCGCATGTCCGTCAAAAGCTCCGTCAAGGTCAACCACGTGCAACCACTTGGCGCCGGCATTTTGCCAAGCAAGGGCGGCCTGCACGGGATTATTTTCAAAAACAGTGCTTTCTTCGGCACGGCCTTGTTTTAAGCGCACAGCTTTGCCGCCTTGAATATCTACAGCTGGAAAAATAATCATTATTCTAATCCCAATTCCTTCACAGCTTTGGTGATGGCTTCTTGGGTCAGCTCTTCAGCTGTGACCCAACCGGCGCCGCGTTTGAAAAATTCACCCATATTCAAGAAATTGTCCACAAGGCCTTCTTGTTGCACCTCATACACAGAGCGGCGGAAAATGCGTTGCTGGCGTATGTCTAAGAGAAAAAATTCGGCGCGCACGTGGGCTGCCTTGGTAACTCCTGCGCGTGAACCTTGGCGTTGGTGCCAATTTAAAATTTGGGGCACCAGCAAGAAGTCCATTTGATATTCACGACCGTAATTAAGCCAAAAAGCTAAAGCTTGTGGTGTGGCAGAGGCATGATAGTCGGCAAGAGTAAGGGTGAGAGGCTTTGGCAGCACAGTGATGGTGCGTTGATTTTTTTGCACAGCACCGCGCAACATAAGGTCAAGCTCGGGCATGGCTGTGGGATCAAGTTTACCTTGGTTTTGCGGAATATAACCGGTTATAAGTTCAGCTGTGCTTGTGGGTTGTGTAAAAGGAACCAAACCTATACGGATTTCAAGGGGAACAACAGAAGCTGCACGAGTGCCGCTTGAACTTCCATTTTGGCAAGCTGTGGTAAATAGTAGTGCAAAGCTGAGCAAGCTTATGAGTAAGAGTGATTGTAAACGCATTAATCAAGACCTCCTTTGGTGCTGCGAATATGATTGCCGTGCACATGCACAGCTTGAGCCAAAGCAAGTCCAAGCCCTTTGGCTGCCGATTCCAATAAATGATGACCATTTTTGCCATAGTGAAAGCTTATGTGCAGATTGCAACGGGCAGCTGTAGCAAAAGCTTTGTAATATTCTCGCCATACGTCTACTTCTTCTCCGGCAAGCACTGGCGGAAGCAAAGTTTCGCCGCGCCATTCAAGCCAAGGGCGACCGGATATATCAAGGGTTACGTCGGCTAAAGCTTCATCCATGGGCACACGACCATAACCCACACGGGCAATGCCTTTGCGCTCGCCAAGAGCCTCTAAAAAAGCTTGCCCAAGGCATATGCCTACATCTTCAAGGGTGTGGTGAGAATCAATATGCGTATCACCTTGGCAAGAAAGCTCAAGGTCAAAGCCTGCCCAAAAAGCCGTTAAGGTGAGCATGTGGTCAAGCATGCCAACACCTGTGTGTATGTGTATTTGGCTATCACCTTCCACCTTTTGGCCAAGGTGTAGGGTCAGTTTTATGTCGGTTTCCTTGGTGGTTCGTGCAATATGTGCGCTACGTATGCTCATGCAGACTCCTCTATTTTGGCTGGATTTTTTTCATCTTGTGTATGCTCTGGCGCATCTTCTGCATCTGCTTCATCGTCTGAACTTGCTGTTTTCTTTTTGCGTCCAAATGTAAGAGCCACAAATATGCTTAATTCGTATAAGAGCATCATGGGCATGGCCATGAGCAATTGCGAGATAACATCCGGCGGGGTTAAGATGGCAGCCACAATGAAGGTGCACAATATGGCATAGCGGCGGACAGAGCGCATTTTTTCAGCGGTCACAAGGCCAATGCGCGCAAGGAAAAATGTGAATAAAGGCATTTCAAATATGAGCCCAAAAGCTATGAGCAATTTTAAAGAAAAGCCCAAATATTCGCTCAAAGAAGGCATGGCTGCTATGTCTTCGCTGGCAAAACCCACAAAAAAAGTAACAGCATAAGGAAAAACTACGAAGAAACAAAAAGCCGCACCACTTATAAAAAATATGGCGGAAATCATGGCCATGGGCACCATGTATTTTTTTTCTTCGTCATAAAGTCCAGGTGCCACAAAAGCCCAAATTTGATAAAATATAAAGGGGCTTGCCACAAATATAGCCGCCACAAGCCCCACTTTTACATACACAAAAAATGCTTCGGGCAGAGCGGTAAAAATAAGCTTTGAGCCTTCGGGTAGTGCGGCCAAGAGCGGCTTGCACAATTCGGCAAAAAGTTCTTCGGCAAAGGTATAACAAAAAACAAAGGCCAAACCCACAGCTATGAACGAACGCACCAAGCGTGTGCGCAATTCGCCAAGATGATCCATAAGCCCCATGGGCCTTTCGATTTTTTCGGCCTTTTCGGTGCTGTCTTCTTGTGCGGTGTTTTCCGATTCTTCTGCACCGTTGGCATTATTATCTTGCGCGTCAGGTGCATCAGCCGCTTCAAGAGGTGGCAGCCCGCGTTCTTCGCGACTTTTACGTGGCGGCGGGTCACGCTTTATGGGTTTTGATAAGTCGCGTATTTCTTTTGATTCCGATGTATTATCAACAGTTGCGTCGTCTGTGACTGTGTATTCTTGTTGTGAAGATGCTTCTTCATGTTCCAGTGCAGCCTCAGCATTTTCTTGGGCAGTGTCTGCAGACTCTTCGACTGTGTCTGTTGCGGCTTCTGCATTTAAAGGAGAATTTTCTTTTGTTGTTTCACTCATGAGGCTTTTTCCTCATGCTTTTGGGATACTTCTTGGGCAGGAGCTTCTGCGGCTTCTGCTTCAGCCTTTTTTACGGCTTTTTCCACAGCGCTCAGTTTTTCATTTTCAGAAGTTTCAGTATTTATAACTTCTTTTTCTGCTATGTTGTCGTTGCTGGTGGCACTTGGCGCAGGTTCAGTCTTAGCTGTGCTTGCGTCCACATGTTCTGGATCTTGCTGTGTGGTATTTTTTTCTGAGGCCGCAGTATCTTTATTGCTTTGGCCAAAGAGTTCTTCTTCAGCTTCTTTTTTGCGTTTTTCGTGCTCTTCTTGTGCCACTTCGGCATTCATGGTGCGCTGAAATTCGTTGGTAACACGACGAAATTCGCCCATAGCTTTGCCCAATGTTTTAGCAATGCCGGGAAGGCTTTTAGGGCCTAAAACCACCAAAGCCACAATCAAAATTACCAAAAGTTCTGTACTGCCTATACCAAACATATATATATCCTGCCTAAAATTGTTATTTTAATGTTCTGTAAAAAATTGCAGCAATGCGTTTTTTAAGGTGTACGCACCGTGTAAATAACTTTTTTATGTTACAAGAAAAAGGCTGTAAGGGCAATGTTTCTCATGGGTAAAAAAAAGATTAAAGAAGGCCTGTGTAGTTCATAGTGCAGGACTCTCTATGGAATATTGGTTTACAGCAACTTGCTTAAGCTATTTTATTATTATAAAAATAACCACGGGCAAAATCCACTCTCCGAAGGGAGGTGATGCCTATGGTGTATATCCTACTGGAGTTTGCGCTAGAAATAGTCGCAGGCGTGCTGGTAATTCTTATTGTAAAGCATTGGCTTTAAAATAAGTTTACCGCTCTTAGTGTAGGGCTAAGAGCGGTGTTAAAAATTGTGCTATAATCAATCTATAGCGGAGGGTTGCCCCAAGGAGAGGGCGAGTCTAGAACACTTGCTCTCTCTGTTTAAGTAAGTAATCATAACAAAAACTTCTGTCAAGTTACAATCTTTTGTATAGTCGCAGCAGTCCAGTCTCACTGCTCTGCATGGAGTTTGTTGCAGAGAATGCAATTCATTTTTTAAGCTGAGGGCAGGGGCTGGTTCTTTATTTTCAAGTGTTTTAAAATAAAAAGAGTGTTGCCAGTCCAAGAAAAGTAAAAAAGCCCACACCGTCGGTGATGGTGGTTAAAAATATGCTGG
>CAYJGS010000157.1:0-5219 GCA_964369505.1 uncultured Desulfovibrionaceae bacterium
TTGCCCGTTAAATGACTGATTTTCGTGCCTTTCCGCTTGGCAGCTTTGCTGACATAAGCTGCGCAAAACCCACGAAGTGGGGTTTGTCATCAAATTAGAAAATATTTTAGTTTTTCTTTTGCAAATACTTATCTTGCAATTCTTTCCAATGAGGATCTGCCATGAGCAATTTGTAGCCTTCGTCAATGAGTTTGCGGGTTTCTGCTTCACCTTTGCGCAAGGCAACGCCGAATTCGTCGGGTTTGCCATGGGTGCCTGCAACCACAACAGCCTTGCCTTTGCTAATAGCGTCGTTGGCAGGAAGAGCGTCCATAAGGCCTGCGTCAATACGGCCATTGATAAGATCTTCTACGATAAGGGGAGCGGACTCATAAAAACGCATTTCAAAGGGATAACCCTTTTCTTTTTGCTCTTTTTGCATATCATCAGCTTCGGATGTACCGCGTTGCACACCAAGCTTAATGGGCTGCTTTAAAATATCTGCAGGGGTAAGCTTAGAATTAGTAGGCACAATAAATACGCGTGAAACAGTCCAATAAGGATTTGAAAAATCAACCATTTGCCTACGGCTGTCTGTAATGCTCATGCCAGAGCACACCATGTCGATTTGGCGTGCCAAAAGAGCTGGAATAATACCATCCCAAGCAATGGGCTTGTGCTCTACTTTAAAACCCATTTTTTTGGCAATCCAATTCATGGATTCTACGTCAAAACCGGCAGGGTTGCCTTTTTCATCAATATAGCCAAAGGGGGGGTAGTTGGCGTCGATACCGTTGATGAGTGTTTTTTGAGCAGCATGCGCTGAAAAAGTGGTTAAAACTAGAGCCAACATGGCCAATACTAGTGTTTTTTTCATAATCCTGAACTCTCCTTCATGATTGAGTTATGCATGTGCGGCCTATAACCACAATATGCACTTGGATGTGTAACAAAATGCCCTCATTTAAGCAAGCTTATTGCCGCATTGAGAATTAGTGCTTGCTTTGCATTGCCATATACTTTATTTTTTAAATGTTGTTTGAAAAGCAAAGCACCACTTTTTATTCTATAAGGTTCTAATTGCATGAAGTTGCCTTTTATACAAAAAGAATTACCACTGCATCCTGCACAGCTGGCACTGCTTTTGGGCGATACTCTCACATTACAGCTTGTTCTTATTGCTACAATGCTAACACGCGCTTTTTTTGGCGACATCACCTTATCTCTTTATGCCTCCATGAGCTGCATTTTGCTTTCAGGTCCCATCATAAGTGCTATGCTTGGCGCTTGCGAAATTCCCGCTCCCCCTGCTCATCGCGAACTAAAGCAAATTTTTACGGCAGTATCCTTCACCTATCTTATGGTCTTTGTTTTCCTTTTTATGACACAAAGTTCTGTAGTATATTCTCGGTATATTTTAGTCACAGCGTGGTTTTTTTCTATTATATTAGTTCCCATACAACGAGGCTATGTGCGGCGTAAATTTTGCCACAAGCCTTGGTGGAGCCGAGCTGTTATTTTTTTACAAAGTAAAACCCATTGCCAATGCGTGTGGGATGAGATTGAGGCCAACCCTGAACGCGGCCTAAGACCCATGGCTTATCTTGGCATAACTCTTCAAGATTATTCATGGTCAGACAAAATTTTGCAGGCGCAAAAACAATACTACAAGCCCCTTTTTATCTGGTGCTCTGCAGGTGAAGATTCACCTGAACACATAGCTTTTTTTGAAGAAGTGGTGCATTTATGCCGCCATATACTCATTGTTCCCCCAAAAGACGAGAGAGTGCGAAAATTTTGGTATGTGCCGCGCGTTCTTGGCACAAGCACAGCATTTTTAGTGCGCCAAAACCTTTCAGACTTACGCCGCTTACGCATAAAACGTTTATTTGATATTTTCTTTTCTGCATTGGCAGCCATAGCTTTATCACCCCTAGCAGCCTATATTGCCCTATCCATTAAAAGGCAACAACGCCAAAATGGTGAAGAATGCCAAGTGCTCTATACCCAAGAGCGCATCGGACAGGGTGGTGAAAAAATACGTGTTTACAAATTCCGTTCTATGGTAGCCAATGCCGATGAAGTTCTTGAAAAGTACCTCGCGGACAATGAAGATTTACGAGCAGAATGGGAAGAAACGCAAAAACTCAAAGACGACCCACGAATTACTCCCATTGGCAAATGGATACGCAAAACCAGTCTTGACGAATTACCGCAACTCATAAATGTTTTCATGGGCACCATGAGCCTTGTGGGGCCAAGACCCATTGTGGAAAATGAAATAGAACGCTATGGCGATGTATATTTAGACTACACAGAAGTAAAACCTGGAATTACAGGCCTTTGGCAAGTTTCAGGCCGCAACCATACAAGCTACCAGCAAAGGGTTTGGTATGATCGCTACTATGTAACTAATTGGTCTGTGTGGATGGATATTTGGATTTTGGCAAGGACTATACCGGTAGTCATACGCTGCGAAGGCGCTTATTAAAATTTGTTTAAAAGCATTATCTGCATGGCTCGATAACTTTTTTTGTGGCATGGGTTATAAGAGCCCATGTTTCCTTAGAAAAAATCATCTTCCTTGCATCTAATACCTTTAAACAAATTAAACAAGCGCTATCTACGTCTTATTGCCGACAAATTCTTGGCAACTCATGCCAATACCATTTGTGTATGAGCGTGTTGTCTTCTTCTGCCCATAGGTCACTGATTTCAAAATCTCTGAGCAAAGCCTGCACATGCGCACAAGCTCCATAATGCACAGAATTTCGTAACTGTTTTTCGCGGCAAAAGATTATGAGGCATTCCAAAAGCGCAAAGCAAACATCGTCGTCTATATCTTTTTGCGTCAAACACTCAAAGAACTCTGCAAAAAATGGTGATTCTTCCCATATTTCTTGCGAAAAATGTTCTGCATTGTCAGATATATACACAAGCACATGATGTGCATGCCCGTAAAGATGATTTTGAACCGAAGCGTCTTTTAAAATTTCTTGGATATTTTTAATACTGTCCTGGTGTAAGTGAAATGACATGGCAACTCCGTTTTTAAGTCTTTACTCATATTGAACAACCGATAACTATATTTATATATAGATTAAACGTTGTCAAGAGTTCTTGCACATTTTTCAAAGATATTTTACGCTACATCTATGAAAAGAACACCATTACAAATTATTGCACTGCTTTTTGCTTTTTTGCTCACAGCCTGTGGCAGCAAGCAAGATACGTCCATGGTCAGTCCAGATGCGCCAGATACATCAAGCGCGCCCACTGCAAGCACGCAAACTTTGCAACCCGAACAAACGACGATTATTTTTACCAATGCCGAATTGGCTCTTGTGGCGCAAAATGACGCAAGCAAGACACCAAGCATTGAGCAAGATATCCTATTTAAAGATCCAGAAAAAAACCTTGCCCTTGTAAACACAGCGCTTGAGGCCGAAAAAGCATCACCGGAAAATACAGTAACTCTTTTGGCCATACGCTCCATGCTTTATAGCCAGCTTGGGCGCAACGACGATGCCTTTGAAGATATTACAAACGCATTACGCCAAAAAGCAAACCCCAAACTTTATGCCATACGCTCTATTACTCTTTGGCGCTCGGGCAAGTTTCGCGGTGCCATATTAGACGCAGATTATGCCCTGAAAAAGCAAAAAAACCTGCCTATGGCGCATATGGCCAAAGGCTTAGGTTTATTTGGTAATGATCAGAAAACCGAATCTTGCGATTGGCTTGAAGAAGCTTGTGAGGCAGGCTTTTGCTATGGCCTTGAATACGTAAAGAAAGAAGGTTCATGTCTCTAAATTTTCCGCACAATTTACGGCAAGCAGGTTTTTGTTCCAGCGTTGACGCGCTTTTACTGGCCGGCTTTGCCAAAGAATGCGCACTACATCAAAAAAAGCATGGCGACCTGAAATTTATAGAACTTGGCGCAGGCTCCGGCATGGCCAGTCTTGCTCTTTGTTCTGAGCTTGTGCACGCCAAAGGCCTTGGCCTTGACCTCCATGCCCAAGCCATTGAGGCCGCCAAGCTTAATGCTCGCGCCATACAAGATACTACAAACATGCCGCTTTCGGCGCGGCTGCAGTTTTTTTGCATTTCCTTAAGCTCCAAAAAAGCTTTATTGCAGCTTTGCGAACAGCAAAACTTTTTGCAAGCCCCTATTGTCATTGCAAATCCGCCCTACCATGATGCAAGCAAAGGCAGAATAAGCCCTCACAAAGAACGCGCCACGGCCTTGCACGGCGATAGCCAAAATTTGCACGAATTTTGCGCCGCAGCCAAGGGTATACTTATGCATAAAGGGTATTTTTGCGTGCTATTTTCACCCTCACGCCTTGCTGAACTTTGCCGCACCTTAGAACACCACAAGTTTGGCATTAAACGTATTTTACCCATCCACACCAGAAAAGACCGCTCAGCTCAATGGATACTTGTGGAAGCGCGAAAAAACACAACCACAGACATACGCATTGACCAAGGTCTGCAACTATACGCAGACCAAACGAGCACTATTTTCACCGCCGAAGCTTTAGCTTTTTGCCCATGGCTCAAAAATTAATACGTTAGTCGCAATTTATACATGCAGTAGCGCGTAAGCGCTTACCTTTGTAAAAAAGCGGATGGTTGGTTTTTGTGGAATTTTAGAAATTTTCAGATTTTTCTATGCGCACAAGAAAAATTTCATCTGACGCAGTGTGCTACCTTAACCCGTCGAGAGGCGCGAGCAGCAAGCGAGCTTAAGCGAACAAGGCAAAAACGCTCCATGAACCTCTACATAATGAGTTATGCAGAGGTTTCAATTTGAAAAACGACATCAAACGGGGCGTTCTTCCCGTAAATTCGGTTTCAAAGAACAATTTACTTTCATGGATTTTATTCAGCTTGTGGTCAAAAGTTCTTTGCGTAATGCTTTACGTTGTCTAGAGAGCATGCCTTCGCGGCTCTATCATTGGGGGCTCGGGAAAATTGCTCGCTCAACGGTTGCAGACGCAAATGCCACCAGACCTGTGGAGTTTTTCAAGGTTTGTTCAGCGAAATATATTGAGATGCCCCAAGCTCACTCCCTCCAGACGGTGTCCATTTTAAGATAAAGGCTTCAATTGGTGACAGATTTAACCTCGCTTGAGCGGCGTAGACGTTTGGAATTATATATAAAAGGCAGTGAACACAAATAACACCAATAATTATAATACAACGTGCCATATGTAATCCTTCTGTTTGCGGATAGT
>CAYJGS010000158.1:0-5193 GCA_964369505.1 uncultured Desulfovibrionaceae bacterium
CGGCGGTGGTGTTGAGCACAGCCCCTGTGTCTATGGTCAATGTGCCGCTATCAATGTCAATATTCTTGAGTGCTTCCCAAGTGCCCCTTTGCACCAGCATTGCGTTTGCGCCTTCTACCTGCACGGTAGTATTAAGGGTACCGCCGGACATGGCATAATCACTGCCTAGTATGAGCCCAGTGATGGTTGTAGTGTCGTTGTCGTCAGCCAATGTCACCATGTCGGCTGTAAGGCTTTTATGCACCAATACAGTGCCGCTGTTAATAGTCAGATTGTCAGCATCGCGGTCTGCCGTATTGATAATGGTTAAATGTTCCGCACCCACTGTGCCGTTAAGGAATATAGAAGGAAAAGATGAGCTGTAAGCGCCAATGCCTAAAGTCTGCGCACCGTCATCTTCTAAAGTAAGATTGTTTGCATAGTACATGGGGCCAGCGCCACTGCCGGACGCCTTAATGGCAATCTGCCCCGCTGCGGGTGCTACACTGCCATCTGTAAAAGCGTTGGCAGACAATGTTCTGTCATTATCGTGGAATATGCCTGATTCAATATATAAACCGGCACTATCAAGGTTAAAAACATTGTCACTGTCCATGCGCCAAGTGCCATCGTCTACAGAGAAATAGCTGGCATTGTTGTTGCCCAGCAAGTCAGCATTGATGAGCCCACCACCGGCATAGGGATTAAGTGCTATGGAAATATTATTTGAATCAAAGGTTACAGGGCTTGTAGGGGCGCCTGCGGTGATGGTGGCAGCATTAAGGGTGGTGTCACCCACACTGCCCGTGCCTGTGATTATTAAAGGGCTTAAGGCTGTTAGGGCGCCGTCAGTTCTGCTAAAAGCTCCCAGTACATTTAATAGCCCGGTTGAAATGTAATTTTCATGTGTACCTGTTGTATTGGCATTTAATGTATGGTTGCTGGTGCCAGCTTTATAAAAATGTAAGTTGTTGGTTTTTAGTGTGCTTTTGTTGTTTAAAGTAATTTGTCCGGCTTGCGTTGTTGCACTACCACTGAGAATTTGAGCAGGATCAATGGTCAAATTGCTGAATGAAAGGACAGTATCATAAGTTCCGTTAGCATCAAGGTCATACGCACCTTGTACCATAAAGTTAGGGCGTGTTTCTAAGTTTACAATAGAGTTGGTATTCATATCTATGACAGCGTTTGCTGTGTCGGTATACTCCCTATATACATCGAGGTTACCGTATTCTTCGCGGAGAATACCCCCCAAAGCTATGTTGCCGTCGGCATGCAGGCTGCGAAACGCTATGTCAGAGCTACCCGTAATGGTTAAACTTTGAATGGTATTGGCAATGGGAGTGATGCCCGTATAATCAGCATCTACGGTTATGAGATTTTGATTAAAGGTGATATTGGCGCCGTCTAGAGTGTCTTTTGTTGCGGTAAGCCCCAAGGCTATGAGTTCCGCATTTTCGGCAAAGGTGGTGGTTATGCCCTCTAGGCTGAGGTCAGCAGCAGCAGTGCCGGCAGCAGCTAATGAATGAAGATTGCCTTGGACATCTAAGATGCTGTTGCTAGTAATACTGCCGGCATTGTTTATGAAATTGTTAGTATTTTGCAAAACCAAGGTGCCACCATCTGCAATGCGTAAGGTGGCTATTCCAGAATCCCATGTATAATCATCACCACTTGTTAAATAAACATCTCCAGTGGCAATGTGTGTGGTGCCCGAGCTTATGGTGTAAGTGGAACTACGGGTGGCATTAGTGCCATCTGTACCACTTTGCACGGATAAAGATCCGGTTTCAATGGTTGTGCCATTGCCTGCTTGAAGGGTAACTGTGATGTCTCCGGCTTGAGTGGCGGGACCTATGCCGATGGCAAAACTGTCAAGCGAGTCAGTGCCTGTCATATTGTTTTGAATGGTAAGCGTGTAGTCACCTGTGGCAAGGTTGGAGGTGCCAAGTCTATCTCCAGCTTCTAAGTCTCCACCTGTTCCGATGGTAAGGTCATGGTTCACGCCAAGTGATACATCCGCCGCCATCGCCACATGGGCACCACTGGCAATGAGCATTCCCGCCACGGCAAGGCTGCCAAAAGTATTGAGTAAATGACATTTTTTGAGTACGGCCTTATATCTATTAATAAGATTTCCTATCCCGTTCTTGGTGAGCATATTCTTTTCCTTTTCGAGTTTGATGTATTGAACTCAGTATGTTATGTGCAATTTGCGTGTTAGTGACTGAGAAGTATATGAAAATACTAAAAATTGCAATGAAAAATATATGGTGGGAGCTGGGGCGACGCGGCAGCCATCCAAGGGGCGCTAAATGCGCCTTTTTACATATCTCTGCGTCAGATTTCGCTTATTTTTTCGGTCAAGTATGAGAAGAATACACTCCCTCAAAATAAGTTCATCTTCCTTCCTACCCGAAGGGCGCCGAAGGCGTAGCCGTTAGGTGAGAAAAGCGAACCTTACGGATATAGAGAGCAACGCGATATACGCAAAAATTCGCTATTTGACGACACTATCTAGGGCAGGTAAAAAACCATTGGAAGTATTTTTCCCTTGCATATAAAGGCAAGTAAGCGTAGGCACAACACATGCTTTTTAACATAGTCACGCTTTTTCCGGAGTTTTTCCATTCCCCCTTGCAAACGGCACTCATGGCCAAGGCCACGGCTTCCGGCCTTGTGCAATTTGCCATGCACAATCCGCGCGAGCATGGGCACGGCCTGCACCGTAGTGTGGATGATCGCCCCTATGGTGGAGGTCCTGGCATGGTGCTTATGCTTGAGCCTTTGTTAAAGTCTTTGCGCAATATAAAAGAAGCAGGGCGCATACTTGTCATGTCGCCTGCAGGTAAACCTTTTACACAAAGCATGGCTAAAGATTTAGCTAAAGAACCAAGCTTGACCCTTGTGTGCGGACGCTATGAAGGCTTTGATGCAAGGCTGCAAGATATTTTGCCCATAGAATATATAAATTTTGGCGATGCTGTGTTAAATGGCGGCGAGGTGCCGGCTCTTGGTATTATCGAAGCCGTTTCGCGCTTGATACCCGGCTTTATGGGCAAGGAAGCTTCGGGCACAGAAGAAAGCTTTTCCACAGGGCTTTTGGAATATCCGCACTATACACGGCCGGAAGAATTTGAAGGGCACAAAGTACCAGAAGTTTTATTGAGCGGCAATCATGCACATATTGAAACATGGCGCCGCGAAAAAGCCCTTGAAATTACGTTGCGCCAGAGGTCAGAGTTATTGGGTGAAGCACCTTTAACGCAGCAAGATGCCGCATATATGCAAAAACTACCCCGCACCAATCTTGGGCGCAATTTGCATATGGCCTTGGTGCACCACCCTGTGATTATAGAGGGCAAAAATTCCGGTACATCTTCTTTGACAAATTTAGATATACACGATATATCCCGCCTCTCGCGCACCTATGGCTTGGGCGCTTATTATATTGTAACCCCCTTGCAAGATCAGCAAGAAGTGCTTAAAGGCATTTTGCAGCATTGGGTGCACGGGGCAGCAAAATATAGCCACAGCGATCGCGCAAAGGCTTTGCGCCTTGTGCACGGTGTGGATGGCATTGCCGACGCCATAGCCCATGTGCAAGAAAGCACGGGGCAAAGGCCGCTCATCTGGGCTTCTTCTGCGCAATGGGACGGAGCAGGCATGGCTAAGAAAATACTGATGCCACCGTATATTTCTTATGCCAAGGCGCGAGAAATTTTGTGCACAGAGTCTGTTTTATTATTGCTCGGCACAGGGCATGGTCTTGCACCAGAAGTTATTGAACAATGCGATGCCATATTGCCGCCTTTGCGTTATTTGAGCGATTATAATCACCTTTCGGTGCGCTCTGCAGCGTCTATAATGGTGGATAGAATTTTGGGCGATATCTTTTAAGAGGCATAAATTTTGCGCATAATGCATTTTTTTGTTGCGCTTTGCCAACACTTACGATAGTAACACTGAGCCCCCCATAGTTCCTTCAAAAAATTATGGGTCAGGTTGGTGACAAAAAGGAGCTTTTATAATGAACATCATGAAAAAAATCGAACTCGAAAACATGCGTATGGACATTCCTGCGTTCCGCTCTGGCGACACAGTGAAAGTACACTTGCGCATCGTTGAAGGCGAAAAAGAACGTATCCAAATGTTTCAAGGAAACGTTATTCGCATTCAACGCGGCACCACTGGCGCTACATTTACCGTGCGTAAAATTTCTGATGGTGTGGGTGTTGAGCGCATTTTTCCTTTGCACTCCCCCTTCATCGAGCGCGTAGAAGTGGTTACCCTTGGTCGTGTTCGCCGCAGTCGTTTGTACTACTTGCGCGAACTTAAAGGTAAGGCCGCCCGCATCAAGCCCCGCAATCGTTATTAAGATTTGCAATACAAAGGGCAAAGTTTTCCAAAAGGAAGAGCTGCAAAGTTCTTCCTTTTTTTTTGTTCCATTAAAATAGTCGAACATGAAAAACGCATTTTCAATGCATTTTTCTAAAGGCACGCTCACTCCAAATCCCCCTAAAGGGGACGCCAGAAGTAAATTCTGGCTTATTTTACGTGGCGCGAAATTTTTCTTACAGAAAAATTTCCTTAGCCGAGCCTTGAAAAACAAGTGTGTTAATGCCGCAAAAATGCCCGAAAGTCGCATTACATGCTTGGTTTCTGGCATTTTTTCTGTAGCCACTTTCATGTTTTACATCCGCAATTATACATGGTTGCACAGTTTTTCAGGCTCAACTAAAATAAATCGCTATGCGTGCCTGTTCTTATGAGGTGGAGCAAAAGCTCTGTATTATTTATTTGATAGATTAGAAGCCAGTCTGGAGCGAGGTGGCATTCACGGCAGTCCTTATAGTTACCGGTGAGTGCATGGTCTTTGTATCTTTCTGGAAGTTTTTCGCCTTTAATTAAAGTTTCAAGGACTTCTTCCAAGTGTAGCGGATTATAACCACGCTACAAATTCTTTTGAAATCTTTTTTAAAACTCGTATGATACCTAATCGTCAGCATTAAGATCTTCCATAAGGTCTTTTACGGATGTGAAGGGCTTGCTTAAGTTTTTTCCTTGGCGGACGTCTTCCAGAGCTTCAATGCTTGCCGCATTTGGCACATTTCGTGATAACACAAAAGGAATACGCTGTTCACGTACAGATTGCTTTACAAAGGCAATAAAAGCCGACGAAATGGATAAACCAAGATCTGAAAAAAGATCTTC
>CAYJGS010000159.1:0-5154 GCA_964369505.1 uncultured Desulfovibrionaceae bacterium
GGTTGTTATCATGGCCATGCTGATCCTTTTATGGCAGCAGCCGGCAGTGGCATTGCCACTCTATCTATTCCCGGCACCCCCGGCGTTCCGGCAGCTGTTGTGGCTGACACATTGCTAGCCCCTTATAATGACCTAGAAAAAGTTAAAGAAATATTTGCTGCCCAAGGGCAAAATCTGGCCGCTGTTATTGTGGAACCTGCGGCTGCCAACATGGGACTTGTGCCCCCGCGTGAAGGCTTCTTAGAAGGCTTACGCGAACTGTGCACTGCCCACGGTTCCTTGCTCATATTTGACGAAGTGATCACGGGCTTTCGCTTAGCATATGGCGGCGCGCAAGAATATTACAATATTACCCCTGACTTAACCACCTTTGGCAAAATCATAGGCGGTGGTTTGCCCGTGGGTGCTTATGGCGGTAAACGCCAATATATGGAGCGCATTGCCCCAAGTGGCGATGTATACCAAGCCGGGACTTTATCCGGCAATCCTTTGGCCATGGCCGCCGGCCTTGCCACTTTGCGCATTTTGCGTAAACAAGATTACAAAGCCCTTGCAGAGCGCACTGCAAACTTTGCCAAAAAAATGGAACATATCCTTCAGGAAAAAGGTCTTGATGTACGCGTGCCTGCCCTTGGTTCTATGTTTTGCCCCTTTTTCACCAAGGAAGAAGTGTGGGATTTTGACGCCGTAAAGCGCACGGACACTGCCCTCTTTACTCGTTTTTATAAGGGATTACGCCAAAAAGGCATTTATATTGCTCCGGCTTCTTTTGAAGCGGGTATGATGAGCTTTGTGCATACCGACGAACATCTACAAAAAACGTTAGATGCAGTGGCATCCTTAGAACTTTAAACCCCAATTACGTATGAGTGATACAAGCCTTTTGGATATAACCGACACCCCTGTGGACGTGATTGCCCATGTGGAACGTATTATTTTTCATAATGAAAATAATGGTTACACTGTATTGAGCATCACGCCCGAGGGGGCTAAGGATACACGCACAGCCATTGGGCATATGCTGAGCCCCCAAGCGGGAGTGCGCCTGCATATCAAGGGCACATGGGTTACCAATGCCCGCTTTGGGCGGCAAATCCAAATGGAAAGCTGCGAAGAAGTGCTGCCGGCCAGCACCGAAGGCATACGTTTATATCTTGCTTCCGGTCTCATAAAAGGAGTGGGGGAATCGGTGGCCGGAAAAATTGTGGCTAAATTTGGCACCGATACCATACGTATATTGGATGAAGAGCCCACAAAACTGCACGAAATAAGCGGCATTGGTAAAAAATTGTATGCCAATATTGTGCAAGGCTGGGCAGAGCACCGCGGCATACGCGAACTTATGATTTTTTTGCAACCGCACGGCATTACCGCAAATTATGCTGTGCGTATTTACAAACACTATGGCAGTGAAGCTTTAGAAATTGTTAAAGAAAACCCCTATCGCCTTGCCATGGACATTCACGGTATTGGTTTTATTTCTGCAGATAAAGCAGCGCAAAAGCTTGGCTTTGCCAAGGAGCACCCCCTCCGCGCCCAAGCCGGTTTTCTCTATACCCTTGCCAAATGCAATGACGATGGCCATGTATACATGCCAAAAGACGCCATATTAACTCTCACCAGCGATCAATTGGAAATTCCCTACGATTTAGTGGAAGACGCCATCCAAGAACTTGTGCTGCAAGAGCGCATTGTCACTGAAGAAATGGACGGAGAAGAAGGTATTTTTCTTTCCCGTTTTTACCATTGTGAAAGCAAAACAGCTTTCTATATGCAACGTATCTTAAATTCACCAAAATCCATACGTTTTGACAATGCCAAAGAAACTGTAGCTGAAATTATTGAAGAAATACAAAAAGACAATATGACACTGGCCCCTGAACAAGTGGAAGCAGTATACACAGCCACAACATCCAAAATTATGGTGCTCACAGGCGGCCCAGGCACAGGAAAAACCACTATAATCCAAACCATTATTAAGGTTTTTGAGAAATCTAGAGCAAAAATTCTTTTGGCCGCCCCCACAGGCCGCGCCGCTAAGCGCATGGCCGAAGCCACAAAACGCGAGTCCAAAACCATACACCGCCTGCTCGAATATAATCCGCGCGAAGACGGTTTTGCCCGTAATGAAAATAATCCCTTGGCCTGCTCTTTACTCATTGTGGATGAAGCGTCCATGATGGATACCCAGCTTTTTTATCACCTTTTAAAAGCCGCCCCCCTTGGCGCCACGGTGGTATTGGTGGGCGATGTGTACCAACTGCCTTCTGTGGGGCCAGGTAATGTGCTTAAGGATATCATTGCCTCGCAAGCTGTGCCAGTGGTAGAACTTACAGAAATTTTTCGTCAATCGGCAGAAAGCGAAATCATCCGCAGTGCGCACATGATGAACAAAGGGCAAGTGCCAGACCTTGCATCACACAAAGGCAAGCTCACCGATTTTTACTTTATACACGAATCAAACCCAGATCAGGCAGCCGCCAAAGTGGTAGATATTGTTAAAAATCACATCCCACGCCGTTTCGGTCTGCACCCTACCGAAGATATACAAGTGCTTACCCCCATGCATAAGGGTGCTGTGGGTTCCGGCAATTTAAACACCCTTTTGCAAGAAGCCTTGGGCGTAGAATATTTACCCAAGGATCAGCAAGTGCAGCGCGGCGAAAAGCTGTACCGCCTTGACGATAAGGTAATGCAAATACGTAATAATTACGAAAAAGACGTTTTTAACGGCGATATTGGACGCATTATTATTGTGGATGCCAAAGAACGCACACTCACCGTGCGCTATGATGAACGCAATGTTCCCTATGATTTCAACGAACTAGACGAAATCATCCCCGCCTATGCCATCTCCATACATAAATCGCAAGGTTCAGAATATCCCGCTGTGGTTATTCCGCTTATGATGCAACACTTTATGCTTTTGCAACGTAACCTTGTATATACAGGCGTTACCCGTGGTAAAAAATTGGTGGTGCTTGTGGGCGAAAGCAAAGCCTTAAACATGGCCATACAAAATAATCGCACACATAAAAGATATACGAGGCTATGCCAAAGGCTGCAAGGCGTTGAAACAGCATAATTTACTTGCTCAATTTTTTTGAGAAAAGAAGGGGAAAACTTATAGCCTTAGCCAAAGTTCTCCCCAAAAGATATGATTTAGCTACCGCAGGCAGAACTACTTGCGCAAGAACCGCAAGCTGAACCACCGGAAGAGGCCAAAGGCTTTTTAGGATTAATGGCAAAACCCATATATCCAAAATCAAGCTCTACAGCTTCTACAGTGGTGAGCAATTCTTTATTTATGCAAAATGTAAAACCTTCCACAGGAAATGTTGCGTCATCGTCTGTTGGCTCATCCAGAGCCAATGCCAAGCGTGGGCCGCTTCAACCGCCTGGGGCAAGATAAATTCGTATAGAACCTTTTTCTTTATCCGCAAAATACGCTTCAAGCTCTTTGCGGGCGCTTTCAGTCATTTGAACCATGATGGCCTCCTAAATTATTATGCAGCCAAGAAAGTAAGCACTCATGTTCACATTGTCAACGAAAAACATACCATATATAAAACAAGGCTCCTAAATTTAAGCCTTAAAGTTCTTTCCTAATACGCAAAACAATTGTATACTAAAAACACAGAAAAGCTTTCTTTTCTAAGACTAGCTCATAGAGGCGGAGGATCAATGCCAGGAACAACCATACTTAAAGCAGAAGAAATTACACGCACACTCGAAAGACTTGCGTCGCAACTCATTGAAAAGCATGGCGATTGCGAAAACGTTATGTTTGTAGGCATTCAAAGGCGTGGTGCTGACCTTGCCCTACGATTGCGCGATATTTTATCAAAGCGCTTACAAAAAAATATTCCTCTCGGCACCTTAGACATTAATTTATACCGTGACGATTGGACAAGCTTGAGCACAAGCCCCCACATAGGGCAATCAAATATTCCTCAAGACGTTGATGGTATAACCATTATTCTTGTGGACGATGTGCTTTTTTCAGGGCGCACCATACGCGCTGCCCTTGAAGCCTTACTTGATTATGGGCGCCCAAGTTCTGTCGAATTGCTTGTTCTTGTAGATCGAGGACACAGAGAATTACCCATACAAGCTAATTATGTAGGACGAAACATCAACACAAGTCGCCAAGAACATGTGGATGTGCTTTTGCAAGAACAAGACGGCAAGGACGCTGTGCTTTTAACCACACGCAGCTCTTGACAAAAGCCTTTTAAGCAGAGTACAAGAAGAAAATACGTGATAGTTTTCACAAGCGTTTTTACTGTGGCGCGTCTTAATACCTGCACATTGCAGCAGCCTGTAGGACGCAAGTTTTTTTTGCAAAACAACCTTTAGGAGGTAAACGGTGAATATTCTTATTTTTGGACCCAATGGCAGTGGCAAAGGAACTCAAGGAGATTTGGTAAAAGACAAGTATAACCTTGCCCACATAGAGTCCGGAGCCATTTTCCGCGAACATATTGGCGGTGGTACCGAGCTTGGCAAAAAAGCAAAAGAATACATTGACCGCGGTGACCTTGTGCCAGACGATATTACCATACCCATGGTGCTTGAAACCTTAAAGAGCAAAGGTCAAAACGGCTGGCTTTTAGACGGCTTCCCCCGCAATACCATTCAAGCTCAAAAACTTTGGGACGCTTTGCAAGCTGCCAATATCAAACTTGATTACGTTATCGAAATTTTATTACCGCGCGAAATAGCTAAAAACCGTATCATGGGTCGCCGCCTGTGCAAAAACAATAATAATCACCCCAATAATATTTTTATTGATGCCATTAAGCCCAATGGTGATGTCTGTCGCGTATGTGGTGGCGAACTTTCTGCCCGTTCCGACGACCAAGACGAAAACGCCATCAACAAGCGCCACGATATTTATTATAATACCGTGGACGGAACCTTGGCTGCAGCATATTATTTCAAAGATTTGGCCGATAAGGGCAATACCAAATATATTGAATTGGACGGCGAAGGCAGCATAGATTCCATTAAGGAAACTCTGCTCTCTAAACTTGCCTAAATTTATTTTTTTTCAACTAAAGGCCTCCTGTTTTTTATTCGGGAGGCTTTTTTTGTATAGCACATTGAAAGCACCACAGTAAGAATCCACCAGCCTAGCTGGTGGTTTTTCTT
>CAYJGS010000160.1:0-5131 GCA_964369505.1 uncultured Desulfovibrionaceae bacterium
CCAATGCTGGCGCGCCCTGCAATCCAAGAAAGGCGTGTAAAATCCATATTGGCGCCGGAAACTATAATGGCCACATTTTTGCCCTTAAATTCCTCTTGGCGCTTTAAAAAGGCGGCCATACCCATGGCGCCGGAAGGTTCTGGCAAAGTGCGGGCAAGCTCCCAAATTTTTTGTATACCTGCGCAAACATCGTCATTGGATACAGTCATATAGCTATCGATATGGGCATTGCAAATTTCAAAGGTATAATCGCCCACCCTTTTTACAGCCGTGCCGTCGCAAAAAACATCTATTTGAGGCAAGGTAACAGGCTTTCCTGCAAGCACAGCCGCTTGCATACTGGCTTGGCCTTCACCTTCAACGCCGATAATTTCTATGTGCGGTGCATGGGCTTTTAGCAAAGCAGAAACACCGGCGGCAAAACCGCCCCCGCCAATTTGCAAAAAAACCACATCTGGCCAAATGGAACCCATGAGCAATTCATCCCCCACAGTGCCTTGCCCTGCCACCACCAAGGGATGGTCATAAGGGTGTACATAGAGCATATTATGCTCTATGGCGGCTATATCTGCGGCTTTTCTGGCATCGTCAAAGGTATCGCCGGTAATGATAATATCCACAGCATCGCCGCCAAGGCGTTCCACCTCATGCGCCTTCATGCGAGCCACACTGGTGGGCATGGTGATGCGTGCTCTTGTGCCAAGGCGAGCTGCGGCCAGCGCCACCCCTTGGGCATGATTGCCGGCAGAAGCTGTAACCACTCCACGAGCAAGAGTTTCTTTGCTTTGCGAGGCCATAAAGTTAAAAGAACCGCGCCACTTATACGAATGCACAGGGGATAGATCTTCGCGCTTAAGCAATAAGGTGCCGCCACCCGGCAAGGGGTAATGCTCAAGAGGGGTTGGGCCGCTCACTTGATATACATTACTGCGAGCCTTGGTGATGAGTTTGAGTAAGTCTTTATCCTTCATAAATGCTCCTGCCATGGATTAATTGATTTTAATAGAACATGTCTACATAACATATTTTTTATTATGAATAATTTCTAATATTTTTAAAAGGATTTACCTTTTTGTTTGCAAGTAATCTGCTAAAAAACGTCTTCAATTATGGCACCGGCCAAAATATTGCCATGCGTATCATAGATGGCGGCAATTTGCCCCGGCGCCGTAGGGCTTTGCGCTACAGCAAACTCTATGTGCAAACGCATTTCTTTCCCATGGCCTTGCAAAGAAACCTTGGCTAAGGTTTCTTTTTGCCTATATCGCACGCGCACAAGGCATGCACTTGGCAATTCTTGCGAAGGTATGAGCCAATTTATGTGCCCAGCCACACAGCCGTGCAAAAGTGCTTTATGCTTTTCGCCCACCATAAGGGCATTGCGTGCTGCATTTTTAGCGCATACATACAACGGTTCCTTCCACGCAATACCAAGGCCGCGCCTTTGCCCTTCGGTATATTGCCAAAGCCCCGCATGCTTGCCTACCTTAAGCTCATTGCCTGCGTCATCTTGCCAAAGCATGGGGCCTTCTGCACCAAGTTGAATATGTTTTTTTTGGGCTTGTTCTTGTAAAAAAGGTCTATACGCATCGGCAGGAACAAAGCAAATTTCTTGGCTTTCTTTGGCAATGGGCACTGCAATTCCGCGCTGCTCTATATGAGCCACGTTATCTTTTTTTTGGGTATGGGCAAGGGGAAACAAGGCATTTTTAAGTTTTTCTTGCGGTACTAGGCTTAAAAAGTAACTTTGGTCTTTTTGCCCGTCTAAAGCTTTTGCTAAAATACTTGAAAAAGGATTGGGATTTTGCGTTGCTTGGTCTTTTTCCATGGCGTTTGACTGGCACAAGGTGGCATAATGCCCCGTGGCAAGTTTATGTGCCCCAAGGCTTTTGGCTGCATCCATAAGCAAACCAAATTTTATACTTACATTGCACAAAGCGCATGGATTGGGAGTTTGCCCTTGGGCATAAGCGCGCACAAAGGGTTCTATGACCAATGTGTCAAATTGCTCGCGCATATCAAGCACGTGCAAAGGAATATCTAGTTTTTTACATAAAGATTGCAGTGGCAAAAGAGATGTATTTTCAGAAGCTGTGCCTTCTGGGTGGGGCAAAAAAAGCCCATGCACAGCCATGATATCATGCTCGCCCTTTTCTTTTAAGGATACAAGGGCATATAGGGAATCCACACCCCCACTGACAGCTACAGCAATGGTGCCCATGGGCTACAATATTTGATTTAAGAATTGCTTTAAACGCGGCGCGCGCGGGGCTTCAAAAATTTGATCAGGATTCCCTTCTTCCACAATTTGCCCATGGTCCATAAAGATAATACGGTCGGCCACGGTACGGGCAAAGCCCATTTCGTGAGTCACACAAACCATGGTCATACCTTCTTCGGCAAGACTTACCATAACGTCTAACACTTCACCCACCATTTCTGGGTCAAGAGCCGAAGTGGGTTCGTCAAAAAGCATGATACTTGGTTGCATGGCAAGGGCTCTGGCTATGGCCACGCGTTGTTGCTGCCCACCGGAAAGAAGAGCCGGAAATACATTGGCTTTTTCGCTAATACCTACTTTTTTAAGGAGTATGAGTGCGCGCTCTTCGGCCTCTTGCTTAGAAAGCCCGCGCAAAGTAATGGGCCCCATAGTCAAATTTTGCAGAACGGTTTTATGGGGAAAAAGATTAAATTGCTGAAAAACCATGCCCAAATTTTGGCGAATAATGTTAATATCATGAGATTTATCGTTCACATCTTGCCCAGCCACAACCACTTGTCCTTGGTCTATTTCTTCCAAGCGATTAATGGATCGCAAAAGCGTAGACTTACCGGAACCGGAAGGACCAATAATAACCACGCGCTCTCCGGCGCGAATATTCACGCTCACATCTTGCAATGCGGGCAATTCGCCAAAATATTTCCAAACATTTTTTATGGTTATAATTGGAGCGTTATTTTCGTTTGTCATAATAATTCAACCTTGCTTCCATAATACTCACACATTTTGAAAGAAGAAGCGTTATAATAAGATAAATCAAAGCAATAATTGTATACGTTTCAAAATACAAATAAGTCTTTGCCGCAAAACTGCGTCCGCGCTGCATAAGGTCTGGCATGGCCATAACCGAAACAAGCGCTGTATCTTTGAGCATGGCAATACATTCGTTGCCAACCGGCGGCAAAATAGTACGCCAAGCTTGGGGCAACACAACCATGAACATGGTTTGGAAACGATTAAAACCAAGAGACCTTGCCGCTTCTACTTGCCCTTTATGGATAGCCAAAATACCGGCTCTGAAAACTTCGCCCATATAAGCACCATAGCAAAAAGAGATGGCAATAACAGCTGAAGCTAAACCACTTACGTTTAAAAATTTGGCAAGAGCATAATAAATATAAAAAATCTGCACAAGAAGCGGAATGCCGCGAATAACTTCTACATATGTAGAAGCCACAAGATTTAAAAACCGATTGCTCGATATACGCCCAAGACCTGTTAATAAGCCCAAGGGGATAGCGCATATTATAGAAAGAAATGTCACCTGAAACGTGACCAAAAGCCCATCGGGCAAAAAGGACACTATATCCAAATAGGGTTCAGGCCACGCCATACACAATAGCGTTAGGGTGATAATGGCGCCACTTAAAGCTATGGACCATGCAGTAATAAGGCGTGATTCCTTGGGATCGGGAATGGAGGCTCCGTCTGTTACCAAGATACGAATATTGCCTGCTTCTTCTGCGTGCTGCTGGGGATTATTTTCAAGCATATTCTTTCCATAATATTCCCGCTAAGGTATAAGCCTTAGCGGGAATTTTGAGTAAAGGTCAGGATTATTCTTGCCCCATCCACTTAAGCATCAATTCTTTTTCGATGCCCTTTGCTTTTACTTTAGCAATGCCTTCATTGAGTATTTTTACCAATGCGTCATTACCTTTTTGTAAAGTAAAGCCATAAAACTCTGCATCACCGGTGGTCAAGGTTACATGGAATTTATTTTCAAAGTCTTTCTTTTTGTTGGCATAAAATTTAGCCACAGGGCCGTCACAAATAACAGCGTCAATGCGGCCATTGGCCATATCTTGCATGGCAAGACCTACATCTTCATATTCTTTGATAACAGCGCCAACATTGGCTTTTTCAAGAACAAAAATACCTGTGGTGCCTATTTGGCCGCCCACTTTTTTGCCCTTAAGGTCAGCTAAGCTTTTAATGCTTTTGCCAAGGGGCATGATAACAGATTGGCGGATTTCGCAATAAGGATCGGAAAACAAGAATTGCTTTTGGCGCTCGGGGGTGATGGTTACAGAAGAAGCAATAACATCATAGTTACCAGCGGCAACACCTGCAAAAATACCGTCCCAAGCTACGTTGCGCACTTCAATAGTAATGCCCATTTCTTTAGCCACTGCCTTGATATAATCGCTGGAATAGCCCATGATTTGTTTTTTATCGTCAAGATATTCCATGGGTGGCCAAGTGCCATCAGAAGCAACAATATAAGTTTTACCTGCAGCCATAGCTACAGAAGCAAAAAGACACACAGAAAGCATTGCAGTTAAAAAAATACGCAACATCTTGTTCTCCCTTAAAAAGTTATACAGAAAAAATACAAAAAAGCACCTAAGCTCAGCCTTGTTCATATATCTCATCCTACAGGTGAAACCATATGATACAAAGCAAAATATGATATATTTATTGGCATGCTGTCAAGTGCAAGGATAGTTTTTATATCAGTCTGTCGCAAAAGCCACTTACCTACTCGTGCATCTATTCGCCGATTAAGCACTTTAAAGCGCTCGCTCAGATAAGGGAGATTCGAGCGGACACCTTAGCCTACCGCAGGTGGCGCGGTAGCGCCATGAGCGGCTCCACCGAATATACCATGCAAAATGTGGACGGCTTTGCCTTCAACGGCGGCCTTGGCTTTGACTTTGTGCATGACGGCGGCTTAAGCTTTGGGCTTAATTATAATTTGCAAGCCTCTGAACACGAAACGGGGCATTTGTTGAATGCTACCATAAGGTATGAATTCTAAAATGCGCTGAAAAGCTCCTTAGGAAACTGAGGGGCTTTTTTTGTAAGTGGCTAAGGGGGGCTTGCCGCCCCCCTGCCGCCCTTACAATC
>CAYJGS010000161.1:0-5125 GCA_964369505.1 uncultured Desulfovibrionaceae bacterium
GAACACTTTAACAGCTCGTACAGAAGTCGATTTTAATAAATTTCTTTAACCGCGTGCTAAAACTTTAATTCAGAACAGGATGTTCAAAAAGTGTAAGATACGAGGAAGACGAAGTTTTTTACGAAGGCGAGCGTATCCAAACATACGTGACCGTAGTAAAAAACGAGCCCGCTCTAATAAGGACGACGTAGATTGCACTTTTTCAACAGCCTGTTAAGGAGAGTAGTAATGAAGTATCTTATTATGGAAGATTTTTCTGGTCAGCCTGTTCCTTTTTTGTTTCCGCGTCGTGTAAATCATCTTGATATGCGTGAGCAGCTCCCTTACAGCAAAGTTATCAGTGCAGGATTTTTGGAGTTTGAGCAAGAAGGCTCGCAAAAGCTTATTTGTCATGGCGGGAATAGCGAGCTGAATCTTCAAGCTAGGCCGGAAGATGTGAAAATTATTTTAGAGGCTGTGCGCGTACGTTAATGTTTTTGCACACACTTTTGGTGGCAGGCACGCGCAGTGGTGCCGGCAAGACCACTCTTACCCTAGCGCTTTTAGCGGCTTTAAAACAGCGAGGGCTCAAAGTGCAAGCGTGTAAGGTGGGGCCTGATTTTATTGACCCAAGCCACCACGCTTTGCTCACGGGACGACCTTCGTATAATATTGACACGTGGATGCTGGGCAAAGGTACGGATGCGCAAAAAGATGCAAATAATCAGAAGCTTAATGCATTATTAACGCGCATGTGCCGCGCGGGGCAATCTGAAGGTGTGCAAATGCTTGTGGCAGAAGGTGCCATGGGGCTGTTTGACGGAGCTTATGGCATGGGGGGTGAAGGTTCTGCTGCGCATTTGGCGGCCACCTTGCGCTTGCCCATATTGTTGGCTTTGGATGTGCGGGGCATGGGGCAGAGTGCGGCGGCCATGGCTCTTGGATATATTCGAGCGCAAAATTTACCCTTTGCCGGCCTTGTATGTACGCATGTGGCGAGCAAAAACCATGCGGAATTATTGCAAGAAGCTTTTTTGAGTGTTTTACAAGAACATGACCCGCCGGTGCTTGGGTATTTGCCGGCACCACCATTGTCTTTGCCATCGCGGCATTTGGGTTTGCATATGGGGCATGAATGCGCCTTGCAGGCTGAAGAAGAGCGGGCCTTGGGTGCTTGGTTGGAAGAACATGTGGATATGGACGCCCTTTTGGTGCGGAGCTATAATAATGCGAATTTATGGGGAAAAAGCATTTTATCATGTGACGATCTTGGCAGTGCAAGGCCATTGCAGGGTGCACATATTGGCATAGCTAAAGACGCTGCTTTTTGCTTTATGTATGCCGATATGGCAGATGTTTTGCAGGAAATGGGCGCCGCCATAAGTTATTTTTCGCCTTTACACGATGCAGCTTTGCCCGAGCATTGCACTTCCCTTTATTTTCCCGGGGGTTATCCGGAATTATATGCGGTAAAACTCAGCGCAAATATAGATATGCTCAAGGCTGTGCGAGCTTTTGCAGCAGAAGGCAAACGTATTTATGCTGAATGCGGCGGCTATATGTACCTTATGCAACATATGGAATATGAAGGCATTATATACGATTTATGCGCTTTATTGCCTTTGAGTTGTGCTTTTGGCAAAACAAAGGCTGCTCTTGGCTATAGGGAAGTTTGCTTTGCCGACGCTATGCATATTTCCGGGCGTGGGCACGAATTCCATTATGGCCGCATTGTACAGCACGCAGAAAATTGTGATGCATTTCCGCCTCTTTGGCAAGTAACAGACCGCAAAAGCAGAATTTTAGCCAAAGACATTCAAAGCGGTGGCATTGTGCACGGATCCATTATGGCTTCTTGGATACATGTGTATCCTGAAGGGGCAAGGCACTTGCTTGCGCGCATATTTTCACCATCTAACACATAAGTATATATGATAAAACTTGACCCAGCCCAACAACCACAAGACATAGAAAACCGCTCTTTTGCCATTATTGACAAACTTGTGCCAGAGCCGCGCCCCTTTGACGGTGCATTATGGCACATTGCCAGACGCATGATACATACGGCAGGCGATGTGGAGCTTTTGCCGCATATTGTGCTTTCTGAAGAGGCCTTGCAAGCGGGCATAGCAGCCATGCGCCAAGGCTGCACTGTGTATACAGACACAGAAATGGCCAGATGTGGCATGGTGGCGCGCCGCCTTGAACCGCTTGGCGTGCGCACACAATGCATTTTGCAAGCGCCTGACCTTGCCAAATATGCGGCAGCACATGCTTGCACCCGCTCTCGTGCCGGTATTTTGCGCTTAAGCGAAAAACTTTCGGGCAATATTGTGGCCATTGGCAATGCGCCCACGGCACTTTTGGCTCTTTTGGACGTGCTTAAAGAAGGCATGGCACCACCTGCACTCATCATAGGTATGCCGGTGGGTTTTGTGAATGCTGCAGAATCAAAAGAACTTTTATTAAATTCAAGCCATGTGCATATGAGCATACGCGGCCCTAGGGGAGGATCGCCCTTGGTGGCTAGTGTAGTGAATGCACTGGCTATTTTAGCTAAGTAATAAGAAACCGCTTATACGAAATAGTATAAGCGGTTTCAGTTTTTTAATTATCGCCGCATACGGCATTTTTTTTTAAGGCACTACCCTATTACCCATTGCCAGAAGGGAATGGCAATAAAGGCCAGGAAGGGAACAGTAATAACTATACGCACTGCCAAAACCTTCACCATGGGCGCAAAACGTATGTACCCAAAGCTATAGAACAGCAAAAGCACGGCATATTCATAAGGGAATAGATAGTTGTCAAAACCGTACTTAAAGCTGAACAGCACAATGCGTGGCTCTAAGTTCATTTGCATGGCAAGCTCTACCAAGGGGGCTGTAAGCGAAACAGACGAGGCCAAGGGAGTGAGTAGGAAGTTACCTAGCACACCAGCCGTATAAGCACCAAGACTTGTACCCATAAGCGACATGCCCTCTAAGTATTGCAACGTGTTGTCTGCAATCCAGTTAGTAGCTTTTAAGAAGCCTCCGGCACTACCAATGGCCATACAACCCATGATGAAAAAGAGTGGCGCAAAGTTTACTTTTTTCAATTGGTCTGTTGTGATAACATCAACTTTAGGCAAGAAAGCCACAAGACACACGAGAATGAGCACCATGCCCGGGCTCATGCCATGCAATTTATCGGTGCAGAGCAAACCCAAAGTACAAAGCATAAGTATGCCGGCAACTTTTTCTATACGAGTCATGGAACCCAGTTCATTATAGCGCTGCTCAATAGCCATTTTAAGCTCAGCCTTATCCATTCTATTAGGGATAAGCAAAAGAACCAAACCTACGGAAACAATGCTATACAGTGTGGCGGGCAAAAAGTTCCACATGGCATATTCCATCCAAGTGGTCTTTGTACCCATGACTTTGTCTGCCAATTCCATGGTAATAAGCAAGTCGCCACCACCGGTGAGATAGGCCATTTTAGAACTGGCCACAGCCAAGAAAGCCGTCAACATTAATGCTGTAGCCTCATTGGACTGTTTTTTGATGTCTAAAGATTCACACAAACTTACTACAATGGCCGCAAAAATAATGCCCTTACCCGTTACCGCAGGGATGAGCGGATTCACTATGGAAACAGCTAATAAAAGCCCCCACAAAGTACCATTAAAAGACCCACCCATAAGACGCATGCAATATAAACCAATGCGCCTTCCAAGGCCTGTGTCTTGCAGCACTTTGCATAGAATAAAGCCTCCAATGACTGAGTTTGGCACATCCGAACCATAGGGTGCATAAGCCACTTTACCCGGCACATCGCAAAAAAGCATATAAAGTACAGGCAAAGCCATGCCAACAGCCACATCATTGATGGCATCCAAAGACCATATGGCTACGGCCCAAGCTGTTATGGCTATGAACATAGCCATGTTGTGCGTTAAATCCTTACCGTCCACCGGCAATAGAAAATACACAGACACAGGAACAATTAGGCTGGCTAAAATTTTTATAACCATTTTGTTGCTAATACTTTGTGCTACTTCAGACATAAAATTACCTCCATCACGAATACCTTCGTGTTCTTAATTTCACAATAGGGAAAAACTTTGACAAAAAACGTAGCAAAGACTACATTTTTAAAAATTTTTGTATTTTTTTATTAGATAGTGTCGTCAAATAGCGAATTTTTGCGTATACCAAGGAAGATGAACTTATTTTGAGAGAGTGTATTCTTCTCATACTTGACCGAAAAAATAAGCAAAATCTGACGTAGAGATGCGTAAAAAGGCACGTTTGACGACATTATCTAGGGAGAAGACATGGAAAATCCCAATATATACGCCTCTAAAGATGATTCATTTGCCCTATTACCAAACATTGGCGACACATGGGATAAGGTACTAAAATATGGGCATAAAATAGAAAGACCCAAAGGGCATTGCCTTGTACATTCCGGACAAAAATGTGAGTCATTATACTATTTAGAAAAGGGTGAAGTACAACTTGTCCGCAACCTTCCTGACGGCAAACAAAGAGTTCTTTGGATAAGCACACCACCTTCACTGGTTGGTGAGTCACCTTTTTTTAGCAATACTCCCATATTAAGCTCTATGGAAATCACAAAAGCCTCCACTCTGTATGTTTTTTCACAATCATGGATAAATAATACTCTTATTCCTGAATATCCGGACATAGTTCTTTCCATATTGCAAAATCTAGCTAAAAAAATCATTATGATGACCCACCAAAGCGTTGAGCTGAGCACAAAGGATATGCGCACAACAATTTGCCATTTTTTACATCAAAAACTGCACGTAAGCGCCACAGAAAACTTTGCCATAACCGGCCTAACCCAACAAGCATTTG
Organism: uncultured Desulfovibrionaceae bacterium; assembly: GCA_964369505.1. GTDB lineage: Bacteria > Desulfobacterota > Desulfovibrionia > Desulfovibrionales > Desulfovibrionaceae > CAYJAD01. The sequence goes on from CAYJGS010000161.1 coordinate 4,848, forward strand.
CCAATTTGCTAGGCGTGCACAGAACCACATTGCACAAGCATTTACGCGCCCTTGAAAACGATGGGATTATTGGACCATATTCAAAAAACCGAACCTATATACTGGATTTACAAAGATTTTATGGTATAATTGCCTAAGAATTCTCTCTATAAATTATACATTTTATTTTTTTAGAGGGCTGACAGCTTGACAGACCACAAGGTAAAGCATATGAATATAAAACTGTGCAAGGGGAGTAACCGGGTTTTTAAGACCCAGGCAATGTCAACAGCATGACC
>CAYJGS010000162.1:0-5103 GCA_964369505.1 uncultured Desulfovibrionaceae bacterium
AAAACACTTTTTGGCGCTAGCAAAAGGGTTTTCCTTCCCCCAGATAATATTAAACATTATATATACATAACGTGCCGCCGCAAGCGGATAAAACTCCTTGCTAAAAACCGAACAAAGCGATATACGAGGCAAAGACTAGCTAATTTAGCTTGTTTTTCACCTTTTAAACAACATTTAGCTTCAGGAGTATTACCATGATTGTTGGTATCCCCAAAGAAATTAAAGCCAATGAAAATCGCGTTGCCATCACCCCTGCCGGTGTTGCTGCTTTAAAACAGCATGGGCACACTGTATATATTGAGGCAGGCGCCGGCCTTGGAAGCCTCATCACCGATGCTGAATATACCGCAGTGGGTGCAGAAATGCTTGTTTCTGCAGCTGACGTGTGGAACAAGTCCGAAATGGTTCTTAAAGTAAAAGAACCCTTACCTTCAGAATACGGCTACTTCCGTAAAGGCCTATTACTTTTTACCTATTTACATTTAGCAGCCGAAGAATCCTTGACCAAAGCCCTTTTAGAAAAAGAAGTGGTGGGTATCGCTTATGAAACGGTGCAACCGGAAAACGGCTCTTTGCCTTTGCTCGCCCCCATGTCTGAAGTTGCAGGCCGCATGGCTGTTATAGTGGGCGCAAATATTTTGGCAAAACACCATGGCGGTGCCGGTATTTTGCTTGGCGGCGTTCCCGGCGTTCCCGGTGCCAAAGTCACCATTATTGGTGGCGGCATTGTGGGTACCAATGCAGCAAAAATGGCTCTTGGCCTTGGCGCTCAAGTAACTATTCTTGACAATAATATTGATCGTTTACGCCAACTTGACGATATTTTTAACATGAATATCAATACCCTTGCTTCCAACAGCCACAACATTGCAGCAGCCACCAAAGACTGCGATTTGCTTGTGGGCGCTGTACTCATTCCGGGCGCTAAAGCCCCCAAACTTGTCACCGAAGAGATGGTTAAAGACATGAAGGCCGGCAGTGCCATTGTGGATGTGGCCATTGACCAAGGCGGCTCTGTGGCCACCATCGATCGCATAACTACTCATATGGATCCCACTTATGTGGCACATGATGTTGTGCACTATTCTGTGGCCAATATGCCGGGTGCTATGCCCCGCACATCAACCTTTGCCCTCACCAACGTGACCATGCCCTATGCTGTGGCTTTGGCCAACAAGGGTTGGAAAGAAGCCTGCCGTCATGATATAGCGCTGGCTCGCGGTATTAATACTGTAGAAGGCAAATGCACCTATAAGGGCGTTGCCGACGCTTTTGATTTGGCATATGTCAGCGCAGAAAGCGTATTAAACTCTTAACAGAGCATATTAAATAAAGCCTCTGCACAATTGTGCAGAGGTTTTATGTTTGCTATGGGGGCGTACATGTTCACAATCCGTTCAAAAAAGTTCTGCCTTATTCTTATTCTTTGTCTCATCTCTTACATTGCAACCCCATGCAACACATCTGCCGCTCCCAATTATGCCCTTGAATATCAAAACAGTGCCCTTATGCTTGACATTATTAATGCTCAAGTAGCTTATAACATGGGATATACCGGTGAAGGCATACACCTTGGAGTTTTTGACGTTACTACCAAGGCTGCGCATCCTGAACTGCTGGGCAAAACAACCATAATACCGCCCTATTTGTTGGACGGAACCCCCTTTATACCTAACTGGAAAGACAGTTTCCACGGCACCCATGTGGCAGGCATTATGGCGGCCCACCGTGACGGCATTGGCATGCATGGCGTAGCCTACGACGCAAATCTTTATGGCATGACCATATTTGATGAAAAAGACGGTGTGAACTATGAAATATATGTTGATTATCAAGAATTTTTTGCGCAATTTCCGGAAGTTCGCATAGTAAATAACAGTTGGGGTTCGACGAACTACCCTTATACACCTTATACTCTTGCTAATAAATCTGGCACCACCATTTTGACAGCAACCGACGTGTCAAACCTTGATGACTATTTATATGGCTCCACGCCGACTATACATCCCGTCGTACGTGGATTGGCAATATTTCTTCTGCAAAATCCCGACAAAGTCTTTGTGTGGGCAGAAGGTAATGACGGCATGCCCACGGGCAGCATTGAAGAATTAATACCACGCTATATGGGCTCTGCCCTTAGCAATTGGATCAATGCTGTGGCTCTAGACAGCAGTCAAATAAGCAGAAATGCCGATGGTTCCTTAGTGCTGGCTCCCGCTGCTTCGGCATTTTATTCTAATTTTGCAGCCGGCTCAGAACGCTGGACCCTTTCTGCTCCGGGAACACTTATAGATTCTGCCCACTCTGCCGACGATGGCTATGTAGAACACAGTGGCACGTCCATGGCCTCTCCTGTGGTTGCCGGCGCTTTAGGTCTTGTGCAACAGCGCTTTCCTTGGATGACGGGCAAGCAATTGGCAGACACCGTCTTAAGCACTGCCAATAGTAATCTCATCCTGCCAGACTACACCATACAATTGCAGCGATACCCTGAAGAGAATTTGGTTTTTTCATACATAGAACAAGCTGCGCCTGTAGGATTGGACACTACCAAACTCAAAGAAATGCTCAAAGAGCATTACGACGCCAATCCTGAATCATGGCACTATATGAATATATCTCTTGAGAATCTTTATAAATTAATTGACTTAGGAAGATATGCCGTCATCGATGATATCAGCCAAGAAAGCATTTTCGGTCAAGGCATTTTGGATATAGGCAAAGCCATGGGCGGCATTGCCGAATTGGACGCCAACCGCATGACAGAATACAATGTACAAAGCATTGGCGAGCTTGGCGGCACACAAGACGCCATAGAAATTTTAAACACCCAAGGCTATGACGCAGAATTTTCCAACGACATAACGCAATTTCAATGGGATGATGCATATCATCATGCCGAATACAAAACTACGGGCACCACAGGATATAATAACGCAGCCCTTGCCCTTGTTGGCAAAAATATAGGCATTATGAAAACAGGCCTTGGGCGCCTTATTCTTTCGGGAAATAACACCTATCAGGGCGCCACCATTGTGGAAGATGGCGAACTGATCATTGCCAAAAGAGTTGACGGCACAGGTGGCGTATTACAAAATTCCCCTGCCATAGTGCGCACTTATGGCACTCTTTCCGGCAATGGCACCATTGCCACACAGCTCATAAACAATGGCACCGTAAGCCCTGGGCTTTTTGGCCTTGCAAGCCCAAGCATTGCTGCCAACACCACCTTACATGTGGCAACATACACCCAAGGCAGCCAAGGCACCTTGCGTATTTTCTTTGATACTATGGGCAATCATGGCAAACTTAACGTGACCACCGCCAACAAGCTAGACGGCACTTTACACATAAGCCCCGTGCGCGGTTTTTATCAAAACACCAACACACAAAATATGAATATACTCAGCGGCGTAAACCCCACAGGGCAATTTGCTTCTTTTGCCGTTGAAAATATTTCCCCCACATTGGACTTTACCATAACTGAACTTGATGCCATGAATTATAGTCTTACAAGTACACGTGCAGAACATGCTTATAGCCAATATGCTCGTAATACTACCGCAAATAATGTGGGCACTGCCCTTGCCCACATTGCCAGTACAGCGCAAGGCGATATGCAAGAGCTTTTAACGGCGCTGGATTTTTCTGCACCCAATGGGCAAGATGTGAGCCGCGCCTTAACCCAACTTGGGCCAGAAAGCTATGATATGTTAAGCCAAGCAAGCCTTAGCCAACAGCGCAGCTTTAATAGATTTCTTGCTCAGCGCATGCGCACTATACACAAAAGTACAGACCAAAACACTGGGGATATCAGCGGCGTCAATGCAGGTGATGCCCAAAATAAAACCCCATACACGGCTTGGGGGCAAGTGCTCGGCTCTAGCACTCATCAGGATACATATAACGATACATCAGGCTATACCAGTTCTGGCATTGGCCTTTTGGCAGGAATTGACCGCTCATGGGATTCAGGGGATTCAGGGGATTCAGGGGATTCAGGCTTCACGGTGGGCGCACACGCTGCTTTAGCCTTTCGCCATACCAATAGCTTGGATGCACACGATGCCCAAACCGAAACCGACACTTTTTCCTTTGGCTTGCAAGCTCACTATGCCCCTGACAATTGGGAAGGCCTGTACCTAATGGCGCAAGGGCGCCTTGGTTTTGAACAAAATACTATGAACCGCACCATAAGCTTTACTAACTACACCCGCACCAATGAAAGCCAATGGACAGATTTTGTGGGCAGCGCCCTTGTAGGCGGCGGTAAAGATTGGCATGTGAACAATGTTACTTTTGGCCCACTCCTTTGGCTAGAATATTCCTTCATGCAAAGACCGCATATCAGCGAAAGTAATGGACAAGCCACAAGGCTTGAAATGGAAAATACCTACTACGACTCTTTGCGCACAAGCCTTGGGGCGCATGTGGCTTATACAAGTAAAATTACAGATAAGCTTACTTTTGATATGGACATAACTGCCCTTTGGCAACACGAATTACTTGAAAGCTCCATGAGCACCAAGGCTTCCTTTGCCGATTATAATAATAACTCATTCAGCAGTGACACAGCACTTTTAGGGCGCAATACTTTTGCTTTGCAAACAAGCCTACGCCTTGCACATATTGAAAATTATTTCGCTCAATTAGACGTGGGCGCCGAACTGACAGATAATTACGGGCAAGCCTTGCACCTGGGCCTTAAATTTGGCTATAGCTTTTAGATAGTCGCCACTGAAAAACTAAACAACTACTTGTAATTGCATATTTAATGTGAAAAAGTTGAGCTAGAAAAATTGCCAAAAAACAAGCATGAAATGCTTTGTTTTTTGGCAATTTTTCGGCATTAACGCACTTGTTTTTCAAGTGGCGGCTAACGAGATTTTTCTGCAAGAAAAATCTCGCATGGCGTAAAATATAGCCAGAATTTACTTCTGGCGGCCCCAAAGGGGATATTTGGAGCCTAATGGTGCCTTTATCCCCCGAAGGGGGATTTAGAAAAACGTATGTAAATACGTTTCAGAGTGTTGACAAAGCCCACTTTGTGGGTTTTGCGCCGCTATTGTCAGCAAAGTTGCCAAGCGGAAAGGCACGAAAATC
>CAYJGS010000163.1:0-5095 GCA_964369505.1 uncultured Desulfovibrionaceae bacterium
AAATCAATCAACTTGTTGCCCAAGAAGTTTTACAATCTGCCGGATTTACCTTAGACATTGCCAACAATGGCCAAGAAGCTATAGATATGCTTGAAAAAAAGCACTACGATGCTATACTTATGGACATTCAAATGCCCATTATGGATGGCTATACAGCCACAGTGGAAATACGGAAAATAGAAAAATACGTACACTTACCCATCATTGCCATGTCTGCTCATGCCATGACGGGCGACAAAGAGCTTAGCCTCTCGCACGGCATGAATGATCATATTACAAAACCTATAGATGCAAACATTCTTTATAAAACCTTGCACTACTGGATTTCAAAAAACACGTAAAAAGGCAATCTTATGCAACTTATACGAATTACAGGCCTCTGCATAGTTCATTGCGCGAGGTTTTTCGGAGCGCCGAAAGTGCCAAGACTTGTACACAAGAAAATTACACCAAGGCCGCACAAAGAAAGTATATAGGCGGTATTAAAAGAGCCGGCAAAAAATTGATGGTTTTGATTTTCACAGCTTGTAAAATACTTAAGCCTGTGCTCAAAATCAAAATACCGCCCACTATGCCTATTTCTGCCATAAGTGGTGGCGTGATAAAAGGTTCTAAAAATGTTGCTCCAAGATATATGAGTCCCTGCCAAATAAACAAAATGGGCGCTGAATACATGATGGAAAAACCAAAGGTAGAAGCGAGCACCATGGAAGTGATAAGGTCTAAAGCTGCGTTGGTAAACAGCAGAGTATGATCGGCATTGAGCGCACTTTTGATGGGGCCTAATATGGACAAGGTTCCTACACAAAATAACAATACAGCCGTTACTAAACCTTCTAAATTGCCTATTTTTTTAAAGCGATCCCCCAAGGCGTCTATGCGTTCATCAAGCCTAAAAGCTTGACCAATAAAACCACCAAGCGCCAAAGCCACAATAAAAAGCACAGGCAAAGTGCTCTTGCCCATATTATTCACCAAAGAATTCACACCAATGGCCGTTGCTGCAAGCCCCATGGCTTGCATAAGGGTATTGCTTTGTTTTTCGCTCAAACCTTTTTTAAGGCCACAGCCCACCAAGGTGCCAATAACAATGGCGGCGGTATTGGTATATGTTCCTAACATGCTTTATTCCTTGTGTTCTATTTTCGCACCCTTGGCTTGCGGAAGGTTCCTATACAATATCGCATGGTGGAAAGCAAGGAGTTTAACCTTTTGTTGCAAGGCGCACTTTGCATATTAGGGAAGCACTTAGTAAATCAGTGCTTCCTTAACATATTCTACACTTTCATGGCACGACTGGCATTAAGCACCGCCAACAAAGCCACACCCACATCAGCAAAAACAGCTTCCCACAAGCCGGAAACCCCCACAAGGCCAAGGCACACAAAAAGTCCTTTTATGCTTAAGGCCATAACAATATTTTGCCACACAATCTGTCTGGTTTTGCTTGCTATGCGCAAAAGTTCCGGCACGCGAGCGGGATTATCATCCAAAATAACAACATCGGCTGTTTCTACGGCAGCTTCTGAACCAAGCCCACCCATGGCAATGCCAATGCCGGCTGTTGCCAAAACCGGCGCGTCGTTAATGCCATCGCCCATAAAGAGGGTTTCTTTTGCAGGGGCAAGGTTTTCTAAAACTGTGGCCTTATCTTGTGGCAAAAGGCGACTTTTCACTATATCCAGTGGCAGATTTTTTGCCACAATTTGCGCTCCCATGTCATGATCTCCCGTGAGCATGGCCAAAGTTTTTATGCCTTCTTTACGCAAGCTTTGCAAAGCATTAGCTGCTTCTGGGCGCAATGTATCTGCCCCCACAAGGCAGCCCATATAGATGTTATTTTTAGCAACCAGGGCAAGGCTGCCGCCTTCTTGCGCCAAATTATCAAGCACAATATTTTCGGGTATGTCTGTAATTTCCGGTATGGATTGCAAAAATTCCCGCGTGCCCACAATTATGGTATCGGCATCTGCTTGAGCTATAACACCCTTTCCGGCCACTTCTTGCACGTGTAATTGAAAAACAGAGCGCATTTTCCCGTGCCGTAAAAGGCAATCTTTAACAATGGCCTTGGCTAGCGGATGATTAGAACGGCTCTCGGCAAGGCCGGCCCATGTTGTGAGCTCATCTTCACTCACACCCTTTGCCACATGTTTTTGCGTAATGCTAAACGTGCCGTGAGTAAGTGTGCCGGTTTTGTCAAAGGCTGCCACTTTTACATATTGTAATGCGTCAAGCACATAGCCGCCCTTTACTAAAATACCGCGACGCGAAGCAGCACCTATGCCCCCAAAATATCCCAAAGGAATGGAAATGATCAAAGCGCAAGGGCAAGAAACCACAAGCAATATTAAGGCTTTATATATCCATTCAGCAAATGAGCCTCCGCCAAACAAAGGCGGCAAAATGGCCACCAAACACGCTGTACCCACCACTGCCGGCGTGTAATATCTGGCAAAACGAGTAATAAAACGTTCTGTAGGAGCCTTGCGCGCATTGGCGCTTTCCACCATTTCTAAAATCCGCGCCACCGAAGTATTTTTAAATTCTTCTGTAACCTGTATTACCAAGGCACTGTCTTTATTGATACAGCCTGCAAAAACATGTTTGCCTTCTTCCGCAAGCACAGGCATGGATTCACCGGTAAGGGGGGCTGTGTCCACTTCTGAAACACCGTCCACCACCACACCATCAAGGGGAATTTTTTCACCGGGACGCACCAATACATAAGCATTAAGGGGAACCTTTTCAGGCTCCGTGTCTTGCACATTATGCCCTTTGGCATCGCAAACATGGGCAATGGAAGGCTTGGCAGCAAGCAAAGCTCTGATGGAGCGGCGCGAATTGCCGGCAGCCTTTTCTTGCACATATTCTCCTATGCAATAAAAAAGCATAACGCCCACGGCCTCTTCCAAATGCCCAATAATAATGGCGGCAATGGTGGCTCCGCCCATGAGCGTAAATTCATTAAAGAAATCTTTTTTCCGCAAAGAATTCCAACCTTCCACAAGCACATTGTGCCCGCAAAGTGCATAAGGAATGGCAAAGCAAAATAAAATCATCATACGGCTTAAGGTGGCATTGCTTTCCACAGCAGGCACAAAATTTTCTAGAAATAAACCGGTAAACATGAGCACAGCACAGGTAATCATGGTCTTTACGGTAAGTCCATGATGGTGCTCTTCGTCTGCTTGTTCGTGCGATTGTTGCACGGTGGGCGCAGCTTGCGCACCCTCTTCAAGGGGTTCTACATAGGTGCCTTTCTCAATTTTGTCTGCAAGAGCATTTATGATCTCGACGGAAAGGGCGTTTTTACCTTCAAGGCGCAGTATATCTGTGTCTAAATTAATACTTGCTCCTTCAATGCCTTCCAGCTCTAAAAGAGCACCTTCAATACGCGCGGCACAAGCGCTGCAATGTAAATTATGTACCTTATAGAAATATATCATCTTCTTTCCCTATTTATAAATTTTATTCAGCCAAAGAATGTATGTAGGCAGAATGCCCAATTTCTTGTAGATGCTCATGCTTGTTGGCACCTTTTTCCGTTTGCAAAACTTTTGTAAGGCGCTCTTTATCTTCAAGCACGCGCGTGCTTTCTTTAAGGCTTTCGCGTGCCCAAGATAAAGCTTGCGCTATGGAAGCATTGGCAGGTTTTGGCGGCAATTGATAATAGGCCCAACGCCCATTTTTTACACATTCAATAAGCTGCGCTTGGCGCAATATGGATACATGCTTAGACGTGGTGGAAGGAGCTAAGTCCAATAAAGCCGTGAGTTGGCACACACACAGCGGATATTCGGTTAAAGCCATAAGAATGCGTGCTCTATTTTCATCGCCAAGAGCCTTGGCCACAGTACAAAAATGAAACATAATATCTCCTACATTTCGTTAGATGACGAATTATAGGAGATAAGAGTTTTTGTCAACATTTTTTGTGTCGCCGTGTTGGCGTCTATGGATATACTTGCAAATTTTGTATGTTGTTATGTTCCATTTTTGGTCATCGCCACACACAAAGTTTCAGCTTGCCCAGTATAGAGTTTGCCACAAATATCATCAAAAAAATTCAGCATGTTAAATCCTTGTGGGCAGATTTCTTCTGATAGATTGTCTAAATCATATATGGTGTTCCAAATAATATACTCTTTAACATCTTTTTCTGTTATAATAATATATTGATCCGCAGAAGTTCTTTCATATGCATACAGATGCGTAGCTTCTAAGCATAGATATGGTTCATGGCTCCAAAAACCTCCTTGCTCATGAAAAGTCCAAATGGGTGCTTTGATTTTGTTTTTCTGCGAGTGCTCTGTAAATACGTCACATATAAATATTCCGTTAGGTTTCAAGGCTCTATGCACTTTTTTAAGTAAGCTTTGCCGTTCATCCATTGTTAATGCCGCAAAATCACAATATATCAAAAGAATTGCATCAAAAACTTCTACAAAATCCATATCTAAGTAATTTTGATAGATATAATTGGATGTTGCATCTTGCGATTGAGCATAGTTGATAGAATTTTGAGAAAAATCCATACCCGTAACGGCATACCCTAGTGCTGATAATTTTTTCGCATATAATCCGGGCCCACAACCAAGATCGAGAATAGCACTTCCGCCTACTATAACACTAGATAGCCACGCCACCGAGCTTTCAATGGTATCTGCCTTACGACTGGCTGATTCTAAATGGGGATCTAGGTGCATATCTAAAAGGCCTTTAGATATATGCGCATCACACCAAAAAAAATCGGGGCTGCGCTGCCAAAGAGCCGGCTTTTGCACCATGGATAGAAGTTTTTTATTCATAACTATTTTTCCAATGTGCTCATTTATTACTGCCCCCTTCTTTGGTAAAGAACCGTCTTATGCTATTATTCTATATGTACTCAAATAAACTCGCAAGCGAAAGAGTAGACAGTAGAGGAATACAGTGGCCTAAGGCGCTAATTTGCTAAACCCACAAAAAAGCTAAGCTCCGCAAGACTTTATATGCCATGCGGGGCTTAGTGAAATTTGGTAGTAAGGCGAGCTACTGGTGTTATGTGTTATTTTATTGATTTTGTTTGATATAAAATTTGAAAATATTTTTT
>CAYJGS010000164.1:0-5089 GCA_964369505.1 uncultured Desulfovibrionaceae bacterium
AGGCTTTATGTTCCTTACGGGGCTTTATAATTTTATGTCTTGGTGCCGAGGGCGGGACTCGAACCCGCACAGCTATTGCCACTACCCCCTCAAGATAGCGTGTCTACCAGTTCCACCACCTCGGCGCGAAGATGTGTATATATAATTGAGCAAGGCTTGGCAAGTATTTTTTTCGTAAAAATAAAACATTTTTCACGTCACATGACATTATGCAAGTAATATATTATTTTTCTTACGAAAATTAATTATAGCTTTTGTGCTTACTCTTGCTACAATATTGTTTAAAAAAAAGAACTAAGCTCTATGGGGCGCAAGCTCTTCTAAAAATTCTGGACGTACTTCAAAACCCAAGGTCATAGCTTTGTCAGCGGCCTCTACAGAGCGCGCAAATTCACCTTGTTCAAAAAGTGTTAGAGAAAGATTGTTCCAAGCAGGAGCAAAATTAGGTTCACGGCGTAAAGCTTCGTTACAAGCTTCCTCAGAGGCTTTATAATCGCCTTGCATAAAGAAAGCTGTGGCAAGAGCATTATGTGCTTGTATGAAGTTCGGTTCCCATTTTATGGCTTTTTTCAAAGCAGCAATGGCTTTATCCGGTTCGCCGCGTTGTATGTGTACAAAGCCTATATTGCCCCAAGGCACAGGAAATTTAGCGCGACAATTAGCAGCTTCTTCATTATAGCGTAGGCAACCATCAAGATCGCCGCGTTCAAGACAAATGCCACCTAATTGTACAAAAGCTTCAGCAAGGCGCGGGGCATTGCGCACTGCTGCTAAAAATGCGTCTTCAGCACCCACAAAGTCACGTTTTGTTAAAAGAGCAAGGCCAAGATTGTAATAATGGTTTGCGCACTTGTCATTTTGTTGAATTTCGCTTTTAAGATCTGCAATATACTCATCTATATCGTCATATTGGCTTTTCATTTGATATGTCCTTCTTTTTTGAGCAAATCATGGTACCAGAGGCAAAAGTCCATAATGCCCATATATTTTTCATCTCTGTTAACAACACCTAAGGCGCACTCCAGCGCACCGCGGCCATAATCATTGCTAAATTGGCCTTTTTGTGCGGCCATTTGCAAAAATTCGCGTACCAGTTGTTGCGTGGTACGTTTTGTAGTATCTAGGCGTATATCAAGGGGATCATTAGGTTTTTGAAAAGGGTCCCACATGTCATATCCAATACGATCCACAAATTTACGCCTTCTTGGATTCATTTTTTCATAAATCTGGCGCTTGAGCTCTTCTTGTTCTTCGGTAAGCTCTTGGGGTGTGCCGTCACGAAATACAGATGCAGGAATCATTTCTAACATAATATTTATTCCTTTTTGGCCGGCCCAATGCCCAGATATGCTTTATCGTAGCTAGTTATAAGTGCCATAGATACAGGCACATACACATCTGCTAATTCTTTAAAGCGGCTTTTTACTGTGGTTGCAATATCGCGCGAAAGCCCATCTAAGCGCTCATGAATGCTTGTCATATTGACAGCGGGATAATTTCCGCCTTTATCAAAAGCTGTTTTACCACAAACATGCCCCTTACCAGAAATATTAAGCGGCACACCATAAAGACGGCAAGTAATGGGTCTGTATTCATACAAAATACAAGTATTTTGGGCATTGAGCAAAGGGCAAGGGATGCGCACACGGGCTGCATCTGCCATAATACCTTCTGGGCTTTTCCCATCTTTGGCGGCGCGGTAAAAATCGCGTTTCATGCGTACAAGTCGACGATCTATATCTGCAGCGTTTAGCAAAATATCAGACCTTTCTTTGCCATAGGATATTTTTTCGGCAAAGATTTTATTTAAATACATGGCTTCCACCAAGGAAAGGTCAAAAAGGGCGTGGCAACAATCGCTACAGCCTTGCTCGCAAATAACACATTCTGGATATGTTTTACGAACATGGGCAAATACAGCATCTGCTTCGGCAACAAGAGCCTCATAGCGAGCGAATATGTCGGAAAAATCAGGTATCATGGCTTACCTTGCGTTTTTTTAGCTACATTGTACCAGAATGCCGCCGAGATGTATGCAACATCCGGCGGCACCATTCAAAGGGCACTATGTAAATAAGTTCTATCTGTAAATTGGCAAGCTTTTTTGTATCAAAAGCTACCTCGAAAGATATAACATATTTAAATAATTAACCTACATTTCTTCAACAGTAACTGCGCCAGTTTCGCAAACTTCAACGCAAGATTCACAGCCAAGACATTCTTCTTCGTTCGTAGGAACGGATTTACCGTCTTGAATTTCATAAACTTCTACGGGGCAAACGTCTACACATTCGCCGCAGCCTGTACATTTGTCTGCATCAACAACTACATTCCAACTCATGGTTTCCTCCAGTTAGTTTTGGTTAAGACAGTTTTGCTGTCTTGGGATTGGTTTATACATTGGGCAAGATTCACAACCTTGCGTTACAAGGCATAGCGTTAGGCGCTTCGAAGGTCAAGCTTTATACGGATTTTTTTGAAAAAAGATGTATTTTGCAAGTAACCATTTACATTTAAAAATGTTTTCTTGTGATTTTTCAGCAAAAAAATCTGTATGTATCATAAAAAAGACCATGTTTTATACACATGGCCTTTTTGTGAGCTTTGCTTATACATTTTTTGCGTTGTCGCAATCTCGCAAAAAAAGCCCTTACTAAAAATTCTTAAGAGTTAAGAATCTTGACGTACTAGAGGCTTAACCACAGCACCAGAACGGATGCAACGTGTGCATACGCTCAAAGTGCGCACCGTGCCATTGGCAAACTGGTGGCGAACCTTTTGTAAGTTAGGATTAAAGCGACGTTTCGTTTTAATGTTAGAGTGGCTCACTAAATTACCCACCTGCGGTTTTTTTCCGCAAAAATCACACTCCTTGCTCATAGCAATCCTCCGCATATATATTTGAATTATTTTTAAAAAGCATATTAAGAGCGCGCGCCATTCGCGGCATATACACTTTTTGTAATCACGTGCAGCGCATGTTCATATACGCTCTCACTGCAAAAGGCAAGCTTTTATATGTGCTTTTGAAAAAAAAATGGAATATTTTTTTTAAATACCATACAAAAACAGCATGATGCATTTTTTAGACTTTCTTTATACATTACAAACAATAAATGGTCAATTGTAACTATTCATTGCTAAGCAGCTTATAAAATGTTAGCATCATCTTTGTAAAGAAATCATATACGCATGCTAGCCTGTTTAAAGGTTGTTTTGCTAGAAACGAACCTTGTAGCAGACTTAATTCATGTGGGGTATGAGAAATTTTTTGAAAAATATATTTAAGACCATGACGTTAAGGATAAATATGAAAAAGCTTCTTGTAATGGGCATTGGCAATATGCTCTTGACCGATGATGGTGTGGGAGTATTTGCCGCACAAAAACTTATTGAGGAAACTTTTCCGGAAAATGTAAAAGTTTTGGAAGCAGGCACCTTTACACATGATATTTTTTATCTTTTTGAAGGCTATGATGCTGTGCTTGTGCTTGATATTGTTCATGCTAAAGGAGAACCTGGCAGTATTTATCGTTTGAGCGAATCTGACCTTGTGGATAATGAAAAGCAACGTCTTTCTATCCACGATATAGATCTTATAGATTCTCTCAGTATGGCAGAACGCCTTCATGGCTCTCGCCCTACTCTATATGTGCTTGGCATGGAGCCCCATGATTATACCTCTTGGAATATAGGGCTTTCTGAGCCTGTACAAAAAAAGTTTGACGCATTCTTGGATGTGACCAGACAAGAAATTAATAAAATATTAGCCACATTTTAGGAGAATATATGTGTCTTGCAATTCCAGCTCAAATTGTTGAACTTCTGGATAATGGTATGGCAAAAGCCAGAGTAGGCGAAAGCTCCACCTATTTAACCACATCTGTAATGTTGCTGCCTGAAGAAGCACATGTTGGTGACTATATTATTGTACATGCAGGCTTTGCTCTGCACAAACTGCGCCCTGAAGATGCACAAGAAACTTTGCGCCTTTATCGAGAAATAACCGAAACCGTAGAAGGAAAACAAGCTGAGTTTTAATGCATATGTTTCTTTAATAATAAAATCATAATTCTTACTCTGTCATAAAGCTTACTTGCCATATGCGAAAAAGAGCGTTATATGCTTGGCATAGGCTGTGTTTTTATACTCTAAGGAGGATATATGTTAGAAACTATACCTAAACCTGTTTCTGGAGCCGATATGGCTTTAGAAAATGTGGGTACTCGCTATGTACGCGGCGGAAATTTGACCATTGCCGATGAAAATATGGCCATGGTTGCGTCTGCAGCCAAAAGTGCTGAAAGATTTGGCCCAAGCGTGGCTGATTTTAAAGTTAACCGTCCACAATTACCTGAAAGTGTAAAAGGAACCTTGGTCGAATACGCTTCTTAGGCGCAATAACAGCCTGTTGAAAAAGTCGTTTCAAACAAAATTTTTTTTAAACAAACCAAAATTTTCGTTCTTCTCAGGCGGTTCAAAAAGTGTAAGATGCAAGAAAGATTGCTTTTTTTGAGGAAGCATTGGGCTCTTATGGCCCATGCAACGAACAAAAAAGTAATCTGCCGATGCAGATTGCACTTTTTCAACAGCCTGATAACCATGTTTTAAGGAATATTATGAGCAGCACCATTGATGAATTAACGGTACATTATGAAGAAAATGGGCAAGTAGTTGTCAAAGAACTTGATAAGGCCGTACTGACTAAAGGAGCTTGGACCACCATTGTTTTTCGTTTTCAAGAATGGAAAAATGATACCGACACCTATGGCCCAGAAAAATATGTTATACGACGTTATAAAAAAAGCGCTGGCGAATATCGCATGCAATCAAAATTTACCATATCTAGTGCCGATCAAGCCAAAAAAATAATTGAAACCTTACAAGGCTGGTTGGATTCACCTGTGGAATAAGCATGTAAGCGAATGTGTTTTTTGCTGTAATATGTTGAAAATATAACTTTTAAAAAAAATATGAAAAAAGGTGATTTTTTGCTTGCAAGAGTTACCACTTTCCTTTAACTTTCTCTCTCGGCGGAACGTGGCGCAGTTTGGTAGCGCGCCTGGTTTGGGACCAGGATGCCGGGAGT
>CAYJGS010000165.1:0-5056 GCA_964369505.1 uncultured Desulfovibrionaceae bacterium
CCTTCCGAGCTTCCGCTTTTTTGCCACATTACACAGATAAGGGGAAAAGTTACATTGTCTTATTGTTAGCAAAAAAGCGGAGTACTGGTTTTTGAACGATTTTGAGTGGCTTGTA
The DNA here is from genome assembly GCA_964369505.1 of uncultured Desulfovibrionaceae bacterium. GTDB lineage: Bacteria > Desulfobacterota > Desulfovibrionia > Desulfovibrionales > Desulfovibrionaceae > CAYJAD01. The sequence continues at coordinate 116 of CAYJGS010000165.1, forward strand.
AGATTTTTTTCGCTCGCAAGGAAAAGAAAATTTTGCTGCGTAAGCGAACTCGAGTTCGTGCGTATAAGCAAAATTTTATTTGACGCCGCGAGCGGAAAAAAGATGAAGACGCCAAAAGCGTTCAAAAGTAATGCAAGGGGCCGCAAGGCCGCATAAAAAAGATGAATACACCAAAAACTCATCAAAGTAATGCAAAGAGCCGCAAGGCCGCATAATAGAAATCGCGTAACTTTGCCGCTGCAAGTGAATAAAACCAGCGCCTTAGGCTTACCTTACTTTGTATTCCACGGCATTTTTGCAAGCAAAATCCCAAGGCCACAAAAACCGGAAATGCCAGAAAAAACAAGCCCAGCCCCTACAAAACCTGCTAGGAAAAGAGCGGGTGGCCATGCAAGACTTCCCACAACACCCATAAGCACCATACTCCCTGCTGCAATAAAAATTTGCCGCTCAAGCGGGATTGCAGAAGTCTTGCCCATGCGAAGGGGAAGCTCTGCTTTTTGCCATGCTGTAATGCCTCCATCTAAGATATAGGCATTGGGGTAAAGGCCTTGTAGAGTATCATGCGCGTTTTCTGTGCGTTTTCCCGACCTACAAAGAAAAATAATATTTTCTGCTTCCAATGCTTGTAAATTCTGCAAATTAACAACAGGCAAAGGGGCAAGAATTGACCCCTCTATAGATAGCTGCGCAAATTCTTCTGGCATGCGTATGTCAACAAGATGCGCACTGCCGTCTGTAAATTTTTTGTGCGCTTCTTGCGGTGATATTTTAGTAAGCATAGTACCTCCATGATCAATAGTAAAAAGTTTACCAATACAATACCCAGTAGTGCGCAAGTGTCAACCTTGTCTCTTTTGGCTTGCCTCTTTGGCCTAGCTTTTGCATTTCACATAAGCGAAAGTCATTTTATAATAATTTCAGTTGAAATTACTATCGTGACTGCGAAAGCAGTCACGCACTGCGTAGGCATAAGTGTAATTTAATTACACCGTTAAGTGCCGAAGCAAGTGTGCCTTCAAAAAGTTGACATTAGTGATGTCAACTTAAAGTACTATATCGACAGGAAAGCTTATGCCATTTCATTTTTCCATGCAAAAAATTCTGGACTACAGAATGCAACTTGAAGAAGAAGCCAAAGTTCAACTAGCCAAGGCGCAACATATGCTTTCGCTGGAAAAAGAGCGTAAACTTTCTCTTGATTTGCAGCTTGCAGAAAAGAAGCAGGATTTGTATAAAGACATAAACATGGAAGCAAGTTTCAGATGGCTACTTGAAAATTTTATCAAAGGTTTACAAACAGATTTAGAAGCTTGCGCCTTGCGACTTCGCCAATTAGAGCAAATTGTACATCAATGCACAGACATGGTTATCATGCGCGCAAAAGACCGTAAGATACTAGAAAAGCTTAAAGAAAAGCAGAGGGAACATTATGATGCTCATGAAAAAGAACAAGAAAGAAAAGTCAATGACGAAACAGCAACCTTGCGCTTTGGGCGCGAAAGCGTCTTCTAAGTCCATGCCTTTTTCTATGGCGCACATATGCCGCGTTTTGCTCATGCTTGGTGCGGTAAAGCTGAGCTTGCTCTTTGCCATGAGCATTGGCTATCCCTTACCTGAGATTTCTTTATTTTCCCCTTCTTCCTCAGAAGTAGAGCAAGAAATGGCCGCAGCGCCTGCTCTTTCACCAGAAGACGAAAAAAACCAAAAAGCTGCTCAAGACGCGCAAACTGCCACAAAATTACAAAATCTTATGGCAGCAAACAGCATTGCCGAGCCTGTAAAACAAGAAGCCCCCAAGGCTGAAAAAACTGAAATTAGAGAACCGAAGGCAAAAGAAAGCATTGCCCCACAAGGCCAAACTCAAGCTTTTCCACAAGGATCTGATGCCATCCGCGCTTTAGCCAACCTTACAAAGAAAAATCAACCCAAAGCCAATGCCGTGGTGAGCCAACCCACAGCAAAGGCTGTGCACGCTGTGCAAGCAAGTCAAGCAAACACCCATATGGTTGCCCCAAAAAAACCTGAGCAAAAAAGCCCTTGGTGGTGGAATGGCTTAGCTTCCATAAAAAATCTTCCCATACCTTTATTGGGTGTAGATCAAGTGGCTTATGCCGCAACGCTGGAAAGCCCTCCAAACCCTGTGTTAAACCCAAGCGGCACAACTTCACCCTTTAGCCCGCCTGAGCAAGTTTTGCCCGCAGGCGTTGCCGGCCCGCAGGTGGGCATTGTGCCCCAAGATCCCTTAGTGCCTAATCCTAATCCTCCAAGTCCCAATGTAAATGCTTATGTGCCGGCAGAAGATCCACAGCGTAAACAAGAAGAGTTGGCCAGACGTGAGCAAGAAATCCTTATGCTCCAACGCCAAGTGGAACAACGCCTACAAGAATTACAAGCTGCCGAGAAAAAAGTTCAAGAAATGCTTAAAGAAGCCAAATCGGTGGAACAACAAAAAGTGGACGGCTTAACCAGCATGTATGTGAATATGAAGCCAAAGCAAGCGGCACTAGCTCTTGAAAATATGGAAGAGCGCACAGCTGTCAAAATTTTGTCTAGCATGAAAGCCAAACAAGCCGGTGAAATTTTCAGCTATATGAACCCGCAAAAAACGGCGAAATTGACTGAGCTTATCAGCCGCATGCGCTTAGGACAGTAAATTGGAAAAATATGACACGATTAAAAATCACGCTGTCCTATGTGGGCACCCACTATCACGGTTGGCAAATCCAAGAAAAAGCCAATCCCCCTCCCACCATTCAGGGTGAGCTTGAAAAAGTGGTGGCGCGTGTGCTTGGGCATACAGTGCGCATTCACGGTTCAGGCCGCACCGACAGCGGGGTGCATGCCGAAGGGCAAATAGCCCATATGGATGTGCCCAAAGCAAAAGCACATCTTGACTGGCAACGCATTTTTAATACGTCCTTACCCCCTGATATTTCTGTGTTTAGGGTAGAAGAAGTAGCGCACGACTTTCACAGCCGTTTCCAAGCCGTGCACAAAACCTATGCCTATACCTATTGGTGCACAAAAAAATTTATGCCGCCACGCCTTTATCCTTTTGCCTATGCGGTGGGTCCTCTTGATGTGCAGGCCATGCGCCTTGCCTTGCCATATTTACAGGGAACGCATAATTTTGCCGCCCTACAAAATGCGGGCACTCCCATGGAAAACACTGTGCGCACCATTATGGACATACGACTTGAACATATTTGCCCTTGGCTATCACCCGCATTTCATGAACATATCCTTACGCTTACAGTGCAAGCAGACGGATTTCTAAAACAAATGGTGCGTAATATGGCAGGACTCTTGGCGGCGGTGGGGCAGCACAAAATTACCCCCGAACACATACCCCACATCTTACAACAAGCTTCACGCCAACACGCTCCCCCCACGGCTCCAGCCAAGGGATTGACCCTCAAGCACGTTCACTACAACTAACTACATGTAATTAAAGACACAACACATCTCAGATGCATTTTTTTTAAAAAATGACTGTTCAATCAAACAGTTTTATGCTAGGGCTATCTTCAGTTAAACATGCACTGAAAGCCTGAGTAAAATTTTACATCAAAATTTTATAGGCATATTCCACATGACAAAAAACTAAAAATATGCTAGGGCATAGACAAAAGACAAAGAAAAAATGTATTTATTTTAACATTTTAAATAGTTATATACAAAAAACAACTCCAACCCTTGTTCTTACAGTTCCATCTCGCTAGCATATTGTATATTTCGTAAAAATGCCTACATAACACACACAAAGCCTTGACAATATAAGGAGTATATCATGGCCAAAATGAAAACCATGGACGGGAATACCGCCACCACACACATTGCGTATGCGCTCTCAGACGCAGCTGCCATCTACCCTATCACCCCTTCCTCGGTAATGGGAGAATTAGCTGACGATTGGGCCGCTGCCGGACTCAAAAACCTTATGGGCCAAAAAGTTGTTATCCGTGAGATGCAATCAGAAGCTGGCGCTGCCGGTGCTGTACACGGTTCTTTAGCAGCTGGCGCCCTCACAAGCACATTCACAGCATCGCAAGGTCTTTTGCTCATGGTTCCCAATATGTATAAAATTTCCGGTGAATTGCTTCCCGGTGTTTTCCACGTATCGGCCCGTGCCCTTGCCGCACATGCCCTTTCCATTTTTGGTGACCACCAAGACGTTATGGCTTGCCGCCAAACAGGTTTTGCCATGTTGGCTTCGGCTTCTGTGCAAGAATGTATGGACCTTGCTTTGGTGGCCCACCTTTCTGCCATAGACAGCTCTGTGCCATTTTGCCACTTCTTTGATGGTTTCCGCACCTCGCATGAAGTGCAAAAAATCGAAGTTATTGACTATGAAGACATTGCTGCTTTGGTAAACTGGGAAAAGGTAGAAGAATTCCGCGCAAATGCCATGAATCCCGAGCACCCACACATACGCGGCACAGCTCAAAACCCTGATATCTATTTCCAAAACCGCGAAGCTGCCAATTTGTATTACGAAGCTTTGCCCGGCGTAGTGCTTGAAAATATGAAAAAAGTAGCCGCACTCACCGGCCGTAAATACAAGCTCTTTGATTATGTAGGTCACCCAGAAGCTGACCGTGTTATTATTACCATGGGTTCTTCGTGCGAAGTTATCGAAGAAACCTTAGATCATTTAATCAATGAACACGACCAACGTGTTGGCCTTGTAAAAGTGCGTATGTTCCGTCCTTTTTCTACAGAGCATCTTTTGCGCGCCATCCCTGCCAGTGCCACATGCCTTACCGTTTTAGACCGCACTAAAGAACCGGGCGCCCTTGGCGAACCCTTATACCAAGATGTATGCACAGCCTATTTAGAAGCCGGTTCCAACCTTGCCGCTCCAACCATTGTTGGCGGCCGTTATGGTCTTGGTTCTAAAGACTTCACCCCCGGCATGGCCAAGGCTGTGTTTGATAA
>CAYJGS010000166.1:0-1244 GCA_964369505.1 uncultured Desulfovibrionaceae bacterium
TTTCTGAGTGTTTCCATTGGCTTTAGCTGTAATACCGATGCCCGCTTTACAAGATATGCCGAAGTTTCTCAGGCTCTTGGGCAACTAAAGAAAGTCTGTAAAGAATTCGAAGGTTCTGTCTACAAATTTGACCAACGTAAAGATTAATTGGTTTTTTTGTGTCGCAATTGGCAGCTTTTCTTGCGTGGATTGAAATTCAAAAGGGATATTCTGCCGCAACATTAGAAGCGTATTCGCGAGATTTAGAGCAATTTGAAAAACATTTACAACAAAAAAACTTAAGCCTTGAGAACGTTTCACAAATAGAAAAAAAACATATCAGTCACTATGTGGCGAGCCTGTATAAATTAGGCCTTTCAAAAAGTTCTATGGCGCGCAAATTGTCTGCCATCAGAGCTTTTTTTTCTTTTCAAATACGCATGCAACGCATAAGCCATAATCCAGCACATGGCGTGCGTAATCCAAAGCAAGCCCAAAAGCATCCCGCCATATTAAATGTAGAAGAAGCGCAAAGTCTTTTTAATGAACCTAGTGCTCAAGAAAAAAAGTCATATAAGCAAGAACTTATACTTAGAGATAGGGCGCTTGTGGAAGTTTTGTACGGTTCTGGTTTACGAATTTCAGAAGCATTGGAACTTGAATTGCAAAGCTTTGATACCCGTTCGGGTTTTTTACGTATTCTTGGTAAGGGCAATAAAATGCGCTTGTGTCCCCTTACAGAAATTGCCGTAGAATCTTTGCAACAATGGCTTTTGGTGCGTTCGCAACTAGCTAAAAACACAGAAAAAGCCCTTTTTGTGGGCGTGCGCGGAAAAGCTTTAAATCGGCGCCAAGCGCAAAGAATTATAGAAAATATGTGTCGCCAAGCCGGTTTGAATAAAGTTATTTCACCCCATGGTTTACGACATTCTTTTGCCACACATCTTTTAGAATCGGGCGCAGATTTACGTACTGTACAAGAGCTTTTGGGGCACAGCCGCTTAAGCACAACGCAACGTTATACTTCACTCACTCTTGAGCATCTTATGCATATTTATGATGCAGCACATCCAAGCTCAGGAAATACTCCAGAAGAATCTTAATCCTCTTTTGATTTTTTAAAAAATCACCTATAATCAATGCAGTTTATTTTAATATTGTGTAGTCATTTAAATTGAAATTATTATGCTGGCTGCGGTAGTAAGTAGTCGACACTGAAAAATTATTTAAGTGTCAGTGAATATAAAGTTTTTTAGTTTGAATAC
>CAYJGS010000166.1:1254-5024 GCA_964369505.1 uncultured Desulfovibrionaceae bacterium
AAAGTTTAGGCATATGAAATACTTTTTTCAGGTGTCGACGATATAAGACATGCCAGTGGCATGGCATCGACTAAGTAATCACTATACTATTTTTTATCTTATTAGGAGAGTAATATGCGTATTTGTATACTTGGCGGTAACGGTTTTTTGGGGCGCCACATAGCTGCGACATTGACAGAACAAGGGCATGAAGTGACCATAACTTCTCGTAAAAGGCCTTATGAAATAAAATCTTATCCGTGGAAACATGCACTTTGGGATGGATATACACATTCTACGCTGAAAACACTATTACGTGAAGAGCAAGTGGTTATAAATCTTGTAGGAGCAAATATAGGGCAGAGCTTATGGACAAAGGCACGCAAGGAGCTTCTTTTATCTAGTCGCGTGCAAGCCACAAATGCTCTTGTACAAGCGTTGCAAAGTATGTCTGTGCCATATAGGCCGGAACTTTGTATACAAGCGTCTGCATGTGGATATTATGGTTACTTTGATGACAGTATTACGGCTCCTTTGTGCATGGAAGATAGCCCTAAGGGACAAGGTTTTTTGGCGCATGTTTGTGAAGCTTGGGAAAAGCCATTGATAGCTATGAAAGCCTTGGGGGTGCATTGTTGTGTTTTGCGATTTGCTCCAGTACTTGGTCGGCAATATTCCATAAAAAATACAAATAAGGATAGGGATTTAGCAGGTTTTTTACGTCCTATAGATATGTCAGTGCGCTTTTATGCAGGGGCTGTGCTGGGCAGCGGAGCACAACCTGTAAGCTTTATACATATTGATGATGTGACTCGTGTTGTTATGCATGTGCTTGAAAAAAAGAAATCTCAGGTATATAATGTGTGCGCTCCTAATCCCGAAACCATGCTGCAGCTCATACAGTATATGGGGAAAATACTTAACAGACCGACATTTTTGCGTATTCCCGCACCTATAATACGTTTGCTTATGGGGCAATTGGGGCAAGAACTTATTCTTGGTGGACAAAAATGTTTACCGCAAAATTTGGAGCAAGAAAATTTTACTTTTATACAACCAAGATTGAAGTCAGCTCTTGAAGATGTATTATAGTAGTTAGTATTGAAAACGCATAATAATCAATTATAGTAAATTGTTGCAAGAACTTCCTTTGTATTTCTGGTAAGAAAAGTTGCACCAAAAAAGCTACATGGTCCAATATAAAAGCTTTTCGCGCAACTCATTAGGATTTATGGGTTTTGAAATGTGGTCGTTCATTCCTGCATCATAGCTTTGTTCACGGTGCATTTGCATGGCATGGGCTGTCATGGCGATTATGGGTAATTTGTCTTTGGCATATCCTTGTTTGCGGATTTGTTTTGTGGCCTCAAGTCCATCCATAATGGGCATTTGTATATCCATAAGTACTATATCAAGATCTGTTTTTATAGCTATTTCCACTGCGCGTTGTCCATTTTCGGCTATATGTATATGCATACCTAAGTCTTCAAGTAAGGCCATGGCTATTTCTTGATTTATGGCATTATCTTCTGCCAAAAGCACATGTTTTCCTTGTAGCACTTTATAGTTTTGTTCTTCCACTATTTCGCTTTGTGCAAATTGTGTGGAATGTTTGATGTGTAAAGCGTCCATAACAGCTGTCCAGAGGGGAATGGGCAATATGGGTTTTGGTATGAAGGAAGAAAAAAGCTCTTGATCTTTTTCGTGCATAAGTTTTGTGCCATAAGCAGAATTAAGAATAAGAGCAGGCGTTTTATTCAGTTTAAGGTCTAAAATCGTGCGTGCACTTTGAAAGCCGTCCATATCTGGCATATTCCAGTCTATAATAGCTAGCCCAAAGGGTTCATTTTGGGTATCGGCTTGCAAAAGTAATTGACAGGCTTCGTGCGTATTTTCAACAGCGTGAACTATAAAACCGCAGAGTTTTAACATGTCTTTAAGCACAGTGCAGGCCATGGGGGTATCATCAAGCACAAGAATTTTTTCGTCTTTTCCTAAGGCTGTATTGAGCCAAGGTGTTTCTTCTTGACAGAGTAAACTTACATAAAAGCTAAATGTGGTTCCTTGGCCAAGCTTGCTTCTGACACTTATATGCCCACCCATAAGTTCCACAATATTCTTACTGATAGTCAAACCAAGCCCGGTACCGCCAAAACGTCTGGTTGTTGTTTGATCTTCTTGTTCAAAGGGGCGGAAAATATCATCAAGACGTTTTTCGTCCATACCTATGCCTGTGTCTGTAACATCCACACCTATGGTATAAATATTACCGTGCTGTGATTTTGCATAAATATGTAAGAGTATAAAGCCTTTTTCTGTGAATTTATTTGCATTGCTTACAAGATTCGTGAGTACTTGCCCAAGGCGCACACTATCACCCATAAATTTGTCTGGCAAACTGGGGTCTACATTAAAAAGCACTTCCACAGGTTTAGTGGATGTTAAAGAACAAAGTGTGCCACTTAAGTTATCTAGCATGGCGTTTAAACTGAAGGGGGTATTTTCTAATTCAAGCTTGCCAGCCTCAATTTTTGAAATATCCAATACATCATTAATAATATTGAGAAGGTTTTTTCCGGCAGTTTGTATGTTATTAATATAGTGCTGGATTTGGGGAGAGCATTCTTGTTGTAAGCATAAGTAACTCATGCCTAAAATTGCGTTCATGGGGGTGCGTATTTCGTGGCTGATATTGGCAAAAAAAAGATTTTTAGACCGGCTTGCTTCACCGGCAGCCACAAGGGCTTTTTCAAGGTCGTATCTTTGGTTTTCAAGGGCAGCTATCATTGCTTTTTGTTCACGTAAATCACGTATGTAACTTAATATATAATTTTTTCCACCAATATTGATTTGTTTAAATGTTAACTCTGTGGGTAATTCTTTGCCTTCTTTATCAAAATACATCCACTCTAATTGAGAATAAGCGTTTTTTCTAATAGCTTCTCTAAGTTCTTTAGATTTTTCTGTGGAAAGTTTACCACAAGGTTGTTTTTCGGGATAAAAACAAGAAAGATCTTTTGGCATATCTTCTAATGTTTTTGCATTAAAAAAATCTAAAAACGCTTGATTGCATTCTAAAATTTTAAAATCTAAATCACGTAAGCTAAATGGAAAAGGTGCTGCGTCAAACATGGCCTTAATGCGTTGTATGGAATTACGCAAAGAAGTGTGCACTTGCTGTACAGATTTTAAGTTTTTGTGATAGCCTTGCATATGCACATAGGTATTGTCCAAAAAAGTTCTGCCGCCGCCGCAGCGCACAGGTATTCGACCAAGTGTTGGGTGGTGCCACCAATATTCCACTTCATGCTGATTTCCGGTTGTAATGATGGCTTCTACAGCTGTGAGAATATTAGAAATTTCTGCTTCGTCAATGTTTGAAAACCAGTGTGTATAGCACTCATTAGGTGTGGCATTGCTATCTAAATCAAGTAATTGTAACATGACATCGTCAACAAACATCTGGCCTTCTTGAGTGGCTAAATTAAGTATAATTTTCCAATATCCTACTTGGCTTTGATGAACAAAGTCATTTTTAAATTCTTGAGCCAATTCTTCGGGAAGGAGACTTTTATGAAGGTGATCCATTATAAACTCGGAAGGTTATTCGGTAAGGCGTGGTAAAAATAAAAAAACACAGCATTTATAAACCATGCACATTCTTTCTCAATTTTTTTTTTTTGTAAAGAGTTTTTTTAAATATTGTTTATCAAACTAAAAGGGCCTTTCGGCCCTTTCAGTTTGATGACAAACCCCACTTTGTGGGTTTTGCGCCGCTATTGTCAGCAGAG
>CAYJGS010000167.1:0-4987 GCA_964369505.1 uncultured Desulfovibrionaceae bacterium
AGCGTAGGGCGCAGAGCGGGGGGAGCGGGATCGTAAGGGCGGCAGGGGGGCGGCAGCCCCCCTTAGCCACTTACAAAAAAAAGCGCGGTAGCGCGCTAAATTCTGACGCAGTGCGCATAAAAAAGATAAATTTCGCGAAAGTAAGCAAAAGAATCATCCTAAGCGTTTCAAAGCACAGCCTTAAAAAATGCTTACTAAAGCGAAAAGATAAATTTTGCGAAAGTAAGCAAAACAAACACTCTCAGCACCTCAAAGCACAACCCAAAAAAATGTTTGCTTAAGCGCAAAAAAAATACATTGCAAGCAAATGCTTACTATATACTTTGAACAGTGGTGCCTTCCTGCAACATGCGCACAAGGGTGCGCACATTGCGAATTCCCACAATGCGCCATGTGCCGCCTTGCTCGCGCAGCCAAAATTCCACAGGATACTCGCCCGTGCCATAATCTTTGAGCAAGGAACTCACATAAACAGCTCCACTTTCTGGAATACCTTCGCCCACATGGGTTATTTCTTTACGCGACATGAATGTGGTGGAAAAAACACCGGACAAAAGCCCCTTGGGCGGCTTGGCATTGCTTTGCATTTTACCGGCATAGGCGCCGGAGCGCACCCCAAAGCGTATGTATTCGCTCACCTCTTTCATAAGAGTACTGCGCAATTTTTCTTTGGCGGCAGGGCTTTTATTTACAGCTGAAAGCATGATGGCCAACATAGCAGGCAGAGTTTTTTGGTCAACTTTGTCGGCATCTTCCAAAAAAACATCCACGCATTGCCCCACAAGGCTTTCCATATCCACTACAGAGTCAAAAAGCGCTTCATCGCCGGTATCTATGGCTTGTTGTACTTCTCTTACACTTTCTTCAGCGGTGCTTGCGGCATGTGCTTTAGTATGCAAGGCCAAAATTAAAAATACCGCAAAAAACAAAACAATATTCAACATGCTATACTTCCTAATAAAAATATTCATATCGCTAAACCTTTTCCTTTTAGTGCCAAAGGCAATCCGCAGGAAACTAAAAAAACATGAGCACAACTTTGCGCCATATTTTGATTAAGCAGACCATGCGCATCGCGGTAACGCCGTGCTAGGGCATGCATGGGCACCATGCCTTGGCCCACTTCGCTTGTGACCATAACCAAGGGCACAGGACACTGCAAAGCCCAAGCGCTTAAAAGTTGTGTTTGGGTTAAAATTTCTGTGTCGTCTAGATGTTCCATGGCATTACTTAACCAAAGGCTTAAGCAATCCACCAAGATTACCGAAGCTTCTTTTTGTATATTCTCAAGTTTTTGCATAGAAAGCAAGGGCAGTTCTACACAATGCCAAGGAATTTTTTGTTCTTTTCTTTCTTGTTTATGCGCGTCAATGCGGGCTTGCATTTCTTGATCATAGGCTTTGGCTGTGGCTATAAACACAGGCTTTTTTACGTCATTTTGGGGAGCATGTGTGTATAATAGAGCTGCATGGCGCAAAGCAAGAGCGCTTTTGCCACTGCGTGTACCACCCACAAAAAGGCTTGCTTGTGTATTATCGTGCGACATAAATAAAGTATTATTGCAGCTTGCTGGCCTTAAACATTTCCATGGACATGGAGTCTAAAATTTGAGCCACGGCGGCGGCACTTTCTAAAATATCGTCAGATTTAGACTTACGCCGCTCAAGCCACGCCGCCACAAATAAAATGTCGTCGGCATCGGCTTTATTGGCGGCAAGGCCATTTCTTCTGACCAAGCGTACAAAGGCATCACGCGCCCCTTGGCGCTCGAATAGAGCTTGTTGGTATTGGGCATTTAAGTCATCAATGCGGGCTTGTGCCGCATCGGCCGCTGCTGTGTTTTTTTCTTCGCGCGCCGTATCAAGGTCAAAAACGGCACTGGTCATAGATGCATGTATATCTAAAGAACTTTGGGTGAGCGAGGCTATATTTTCCATGCGTGTTGTAAAATCGGGCATTTTGCTAATACCTTCAAAAATACCACTGGCTGTGCGGCATTCTGAGGCATAGGCTTTAAACATATTTGAAAGTTCCAAGGGGTTTAAGGGTTTGCCCTTTTCAGGCTGTGAAGCTGCAAGCTCCATGGCATCCAAAAAACGGTTGGCATATAATCCGTACAGAGCATTGAGCATAGGGGGATTAAAAGCATAGCGCAAAAGAGCCGCGCGAGCGCTAAACACATCTTGGCTGCCTTCTGGCATAAGCATGTGCATTTTTTCGCCATAGCGCATATTCAAAGAAGCAAGGCTTAAGCTTGTACCTTTGCCGGGCTTATATTGGCGCACAAAAAATTGTGCCATGTCATCCACAAAGGGGGCCGGCACTTTGGCGTCTTCTTGCACTTTGGGCAAAATGGGGGTTGCCGGAGCTCTTTCTGTTGCTTGTTTGGCTTCTGCAGCAATATCTGTATCTTGAGTTTGCTCATGAGTATTTGTGCTGTCTGTTGCGCCTAGAGTATCAGAAGCGCCTATTGCTTCTGTAATGGCAGAATCATCAGTAGCTGTTTGTGCTTCCAATGATGTTTCGGGGCTTGTGAGGTTTCCTTGGATAGTTTGGCCGGCCACAGTGCCCGGGGCGGTAACGGGTGGTGTACCCGAAGGGGGCGGCGGGGGAGGGGGGGAGATATATTCACTCACACCCTCAAGAGGCGTATCTTTAATCACCGTGTCCACATTTTCTTTGATGGCGGTTTTTATTTCTTCTTTGCCTTCTTCATCACGCGACAGCCAATATAATCCTGCGCCGGTAATGGCCACCACAAGTGCGGTGATTATACCAAGCTTTAAGGCACTGCCGCGCTTGGCAGAAGGTTCAGGTAAATTTTTCCCAAAAGCATGTTTGTCGTATTCGGTCATGGATATTCCCTCTTGTCAGATACACATTTGGTGAAACAATGCATACATTCTAACATTATTTATAAAAAGAGGAAATATATTTTTTGGGTGTCTTAGCGACTTTTTATAGGTTTTTTATTGGCAATCTGCATGTTTTCTAGTGCAAGGCCACATTTGTAGAGATGCAAAAAAACATGTGCGGCGGCCAGAGCGTCGGACCCGGCATGGTGGTGCTGTAAATCTATACGTAAATGTTTGCATACATCGCTTAATTTATTATGCTTAAGCCCCAATTTTGCTCGTGCCCCTTTACACGTACAAAAAAAAGGCACTTCCGGCATGGCAAGGTCAGACTTAGCCAAACAAGCCGCAAGGACACCTCTATCAAATGGGGCATTATGCGCCACAAAGCCTGTTGCTCCTGCAAAAAAATCTAAAATTTGTGGCAAAAATTCAGTAAATGTAGGGGCATTTTTTACATCTTGCCATGTGAGGCCGTGTATTTCTGTAAACAATACTCGTGATTTTGGAGGACGCAAAAGACTGTATAACGAATGAACAATATTACCATTTTCAATACGCGCAAGGCCTATGGCGCATGCGCTGTCTCTTGTATAATCTGCCGTTTCAAAATCCAAGGCCACATAAGTGCCTTGCAAAACAGCCGTCGATGTGGAAGAAAGAAGTGACATAAAAACCTCATATTAAGGAATCAATATGCATACACAATGGCAAGAGCCTTGGCAAGAGCGCAGGCTAGCCCCCCCCATGCGGGACAATGATGTGCGCTCGCCTTGGGAGCGTGACTATGCGCGCATTATCCATTCGGCCGCCTTTAGACGTTTGCAATCTAAAACGCAAGTGCTTGACCTTGGGCAAAGCGATTTTTACCGTACAAGACTTACTCATTCCATGGAAGTGGCACAAGTAAGTCATGGGCTTATCAAATTTTTGCAGCAACAATATGCCGCAGAGCCCATAGCAGAAGCTTTGCCCGACGGCCGTCTTTTGGCAGCCATTTGCTTAGCGCACGATATTGGCCATCCGCCGCACGGACATGGGGGTGAGGTGGCTTTAAATTATTGCATGCGCGATTTTGGCGGGTTTGAAGGCAATGGGCAAACATTGCGCATATTGTCCCTGCTTGAGCAATACACCAAAGCCCATGGTCTCAATCCCACAAGGCGCCTTATGCTTGGCATTCTTAAATATCCTGCTCCGTATAGCAGACTTGTGAACCCTCTAGCCTATGGGGCGCATAATGCACAGCCCGCTTGGCTTTTTAAGCGCAATGAGCAATTTCCCCCCAAATGCTATCACGACTCAGAACAAAGCGTAGTGGACTGGATGCTCGAACCCCTAGGCAGCGACAAAGAGCTGTTTTGCGCTTTGCGTCCCATAAGTGAAGCAGAAAAAGCAAAACCCGCACACAGAAAAACCCTGCACGCTTCTCTTGACGCTACCATAATGAATTTAGCCGATGATATTTCTTATAGCTTGCACGACCTAGAAGACGCCGTGGCCATGGGCATGCTCACACGCGAAATGTGGGAAGAATATATGCTCGGCAAAGAAGACATTTTCACTCCTTGCGGCTTTACATCCACAGAAGTGGCCAATGATCTTTTTAGCAGTGAAGAATATTTACGCAAAGGCCGCATCGGCGCTCTTGTGCACCACATGGTCACCAATGCCAGCATCATGGAAACAGGCCTATCTAAAACCTGCCCCCTCATAGCCTACAAAGCGTGCTTAAAAGAAGACGCCGCACGCTTGCAAAGCTTTATGGGTGAATTGGTTTTTGATTTGGTTATTTCTTCACCCAATGTGCAATTGCAAGAGTTCAGAGGGCGTAAAACCGTGGTGGAGCTTTTTCACATTTTTGCTTCAGATCCTTTGCGTCTTTTACCACTGGAAGTGCAAAAACTTTTTAAAATACAAGATGATGAACAAGGCCGTATGCGCGTTGTCTGCGACTATATTGCCAGCATGACCGACGCCACCGCCGCCCGTTTGCACGAAAAGATTTTTGCGCCGGGGAAGGGGTCTGTTTTCGACAAAATGTAAAAAAATCCTTATCCGCTTAATCGGCGAGTACATGCACGCGTAAGCAAGTGACGCGTGCTCGCCTCTTGCGCTCAAGCTCGCTACCG
>CAYJGS010000168.1:0-4894 GCA_964369505.1 uncultured Desulfovibrionaceae bacterium
AAAATTTCTTAAGGAGACGCTGATTTAATCAGTGTTTCCTTAAGAAAAGCTTTGTGTAAAAAGCTTTTCTATTGCTAAATATTTTATATAAAAGGGGCAATCGGCACAGCAAATCACCCCTTTTTTAGGCAAAAGGTTAAGGCATGCCCCAGCGAGGAAAAGAAGCCTGTCCGGAACCGGTATTAATTTTCTTAGGCGTGCTGCCATTGCGTGTGGTTAAGAAAATACCACGCTGGCCACCACGGGTGGAAGCAAAGGCGATGGAATAACTGTCGCCGCAAAAAGCGGGCTGTTCATCACTGCCGGGGCCAAAAGTGATTTGGCGCTCAGCACCTGTGAGCATATCTTGCACAAAAATACGGTGGCCGTAGTCTGTCATGCGGCTATAGGTCACAAGGGTTCCGTCCGGAGAAAGAGAAGCTTCACTATTATAGCTTCCATTGCGACTCACACGACTTACAATGCCAGAGCTTAAATCTTTCAAAAATATTTGTGGCCCGCCTAAGCGATTAGACGTAAAGGCCATTTTTCTGCCTGTACGGTCAAAGGTGGGGGAAACATTAATGGAATCGTTGGCCTCTAAAGCACTTCCGCGTTGAAAAGCCTGATTGAGCAAAAATATATCAGGATTTTGTCCATTGGAAAGACTCACAGCCACTTGATTGTTGGGTGTAAAAGTGGGGCCTATGACCATGCTACCGGGAAAGCGAACGCGGCGCACTTGATTGCTTTCTCTTGTCCAAACGCCAAGGCCGTGCGAACGACTGTCTATGTGACTAAATACCACATAGCGCCCATCAGGTGACCAAGAAGGTGAAAGGGCTTCACCTTTAAGTTTGGTAATTTGTTGCAAATCGCGTCCTGTGGGCCTGACTGTCCACACATTAGATTGAAGCTTGCCGGTTTTTTTTACAAAAACTAACGTAGAGCGGAAAAGATCACCGCTGCCGATGAGCACTTGCAGTAAGTCTGCACAAAATATATCGGCTGTGCGGATAATAGATGACTGATTTATACCCGTATATTCACGCGAAAAAAGCTCTTTACCCGAATGGGTTTCAAAAGCGCGGATTTGCGCTGTGCTGCCATTGGGCCAGAATGTAGTGACCACAATATCTGAACCTGCCAATTGAAAGCGCTTAAAATCTAAAGCCGGCGGCGCATATCCTGCAAGCAAGGCACCACCAAGCACATTGCCGGGTTTGGTCAAGTCCATAAAAGGCAATATGCTCAGATTTTGTTCCACGGCACTTTGCAATTGTGGCGCAAGGCCGGTGGCAGCGCTATTTGGGCCATTCATGGGAGTGGAAAGGGCAAGGTTTACCACATTTTGCCCAGGGCCATAAATATCTACCTTAACCGCAGCTAGAGCCATAGCAGACCACGAAAGCAGAAAAACAAGCGCCACTAAGGCTGTAATTTTTTTTGATATATATGTGTTTGTGCTCATATGTCTTCCTCTTATTCTATATTAGTTGATGCTGAAAAACGCATTTCCATGCGCTTTTCAGAAAGGCACGTTGCCTTCAAATACCCCTTCGGGGCCGCCAGAAGTGAATTCTGGCTTATTTTACGGCACGCGAAATTTTTCTTACAGAAAAATTTCGTTAGTCGTCATTTGAAAAACAAGTGCGTTAGTTCCAAAAAATTGCTAAAAAAGTCGCATTCCATGCTTGTTTTTTGGCAATTTTCCTAGGTCAACTTTTGCATATTAAATGTGCTATTACAAATAGTTGTGTAGTTTTTCAGTGCCGACTATATTACTTTAGGGATTTTGCACAACGATGGTTAAGCCCACGTCTTGATTTTTGTTTTCTTTGCTAGACCAAGCATCATCTTCTATTTTAGGAGCTGGAGGCACAGGAAGATCGGGAATGGGTGGAGCGTCATCCAAGTCTAAAACAACAGTTCCGCCTTCCACAAATTTCTTCATGGCGTCAGAGCCGCCCTTTGCCTGTGCAGCATTTGCTTGCGCTTGGCTCATGGGCTTTGGCTTCCCAGACCAAAAAGAAAGATATACGTCTGCCGGCATGCCCAAGGGCGGTTTAGCAAATTTACCAATTTTCTTCACAGCTTTGCAAAGTCCGGCACCATTTTTGGCAGTTTTGTCTTGGCCTATGACCATGCAATCTTCTACCTTACCTTCCCCGCTGATGGAAACCATTACTCTGGCAAAGCCTTCTTCGCCTGAGCTTTCTTTGGGTTGCCATTTTTGCACCACCACATCAAGCACGGCATTGGAATAGCCACCCATTTGGCCGGAAGCAGCCACTGTGGCGGCATGAGCTTCGGTTGCAGACATGAGCAAAAGCCCCATACCAAGACCAACAGTTACATTTTTACCGATTTTTTTCCATACGTTTTGCATTGTAATTCCTTTTATAGTTTAAATATTAATTGTATATACTGTATTTTGTGAACGCAATTTTGATAAAAGCAATAAAGCTCTTCAACTGCCAAGCATTTCCTTGGTAAATACCAAGAGCAAATCATGGTAATGCACACTTGGTGGCACAGGAAAATACCCCGACGTTCCCGTTCTGATAACGGCATTCACAGCTGATGCATCATATTGGGCATTACCAGAGCCTTGCTCAATACGCGCTGTAAGCACCTCGCCACGGGCATTGATTCTAACCCGCACTTGCGCAACCCAGTTAACTCTTGTGGCCGATTCAAAATCCCAATTGGGACGCACAGCCATCATTACCTGACCAAGATACACATCGCCAAGGCCACCGCCACCGGGGCCATCACCTTCACCGCCTCCGCCACCGCCAAAACCGCCGGCATTACGCTTTGCTTCTGCTAGTGCTTGAGCAATGGGATCCACTTTTTTCTTGGGTGGTGTTTTTTTTGCGGGCTTTTTGGGCGCAGGCTTTTTGGGCTCGGGCTTTTTTACTTCCGGCTTTTTTACTTCCGGTTTTTTCACTTCCGGTTTTTTGGGCTCCGGTTTTTTCACTTCCGGCTTTTTCGGCTCTGGTTTAGGTTCGGGCTTGGGTTCCGGCTTAGGCTCAGGCTTGGGTTCCGGTTTAGGTTCTGGCTTGGGTATAGGTTTTGGCTCTTCTTTGAGCTCAGGTTTTTTTTGCTCAATTTCCGGTGCCTTAATGGCCACAGCCGCAGCTTCGGGCTCTATGGGAGCTTGCGGCGCCTCTTGCGGTGCTTCTTTTGGTGTGGGCAAAGTGGGAGCTATTTTTTGCCCTTCTTCTAATTGTGCCCCTTGAGGCCCTAAAATAGGCGAAGGCGCCCTATTTCCACCCATGGCACCGTCTACCAAGGATATATATACCGGCGGCTCATCAAGCTTAAGACTTGATGAAGTGGGCCAAAAATATGCGCCAAAAACAAAGCCCACGTGTAAAGTTATGGAAAGTATATAGGCAATAAAGCGCATGCAATAATCCTATTTTTGAGGAGCAGCAGCTGGCGCACTTTCTGCCGCGGTTGCCACAACCCCAAGCTTTTCTATGCCAACAGCTTTAATCTGCCCCATGATATCCACCACCACTCCGTAGGGGACATCTTTATCGGCCTGTAAAAAAAGCCCTTTATTTTTATCTTTAACTAAATTTTGCAAATGCCCTTCAAGTTCTTCCATGGTGACTTTATATTCGTCCAAATACATGATGCCGTCCTTACGCACGGTGAGCACAAGATGGTCCACTTCTGTGGGCAAAACTTCCACTTGCTTAGTTTGTGGCAAATCCACTTCCAAACCTTCGTTCATCATGGGTGCAGCCACCATAAAAATAATGAGCACCACAAGCATAACGTCCACAAAGGGCGTTACGTTAATATCGGCCACAAAGCCTTTTTTATTTCCTATATTTGCGCCCATAAATACTCTTAAAGCCCATTGGGTCTTCTGGTTTGCGTGTTTGGTGTAGCTTGGGTTCCGGCATTAAGTTCGCGCTGGGCTCTGTTTAAAAAAGCACCTGCAAAATTACCCAATTTTGTTTCTATTTCGCCAAGCTTGCCCAAGAAAATATTATAGCCCACCGTGGCGGGCACAGCAACAGCAAGGCCTATGGCCGTTGCCACAAGGGCTTCTGAAATACCAGGTGCCACTGAAGCCAATGAAGCGGATTTTAAAAGGCCAATGGCGTGGAATGAATTTAAAATACCCCAAACTGTGCCAAAAAGACCTATAAAGGGTGCTGTATTGGCTGTGGTTGCAAGAATAGATAAAGAACTTTGCAAACGTGTCATTTCAGTAATAACACCGTGCTGTAATGAGCGGTTCACATTATCCACCACAATTTCGGTGGAATTGCCAAGTTCTTTGGATTTATTAAATTCCAACACCCCTTGATGCGCCACAAAATATAAGGGAGATTTAGGGTCTGAACCCAAAGATTGCACAGCTTCGCGCAAATCACGCGCTTGTTCAAAGCGTGATAAACCTTCGTGCGCCTTTCTTTTGGCAGAACCAAGGGCAAACCATTTTTGTATCATCAAAGCCCAGCTTATCACCGACATGAGTACCAATAAAAGCAACACAGCCTTGGCAATAAGGCTGGCCTGAGAAACCATGCTAAAAAAATCTAATTCCACAAAAATTCTCCCAATTACGCGTAAACAGCAGATACTACACATAATTTACATTATGCGTAGTGAAATTTACACTGTATTTGCAAGGGGCAAAAATACATCAGTCCCCTTACATGCCATGTACAATGCTATGTTTTCTCTAAATTTTCAAGAAAATTTTTAGATATATGTTTTGAGATATAATCTGCTTTTTTTGTACGTGGCTAAGGGGGGCTTGCAGCCCTGATTTTATCCGCTTACTGCGGCAGATATAATGCGCACGTAAACAAGTGACGCGTGCTCGCCTCTTGCGCTCATGGCGCTACCGCGCTACCTGCGGTAGGCTAAGGTGTCCGCTCGAGTC
>CAYJGS010000169.1:0-4849 GCA_964369505.1 uncultured Desulfovibrionaceae bacterium
AAAAGATAAGACTTTATCGCAATTGTTTTTTTTGAAGAGAGGGGTTTGGGGAGAGAAAATAGCTGACGCAGCAGATTGCTGCTTTTCAACGCATTATACAGGAGGGTAGGGTTACGGATATCAATAAGTTAGCGCGCGAATTTTCGGGGCTTTTCCTGCTTTTTTGCGGCCTTCTCATATTGCTCAGCCTTGTTACGCACAGTGCTGCTGACCCAAGCCTTAACCATGTGGTCAGCGGGGCATTTATTGTACAAAACAATGTGGGGCTTCTTGGCGCGTATATATCCGGTGTGCTCAACGATGTGTTTGGCATTGCTGCTTATATATGGCCTTTGGTATTTGGCGCGGTGGGGGCTGCGTGCATTTCTGCGCTGTATGAGTTGGTATGGTGGCGCTGGCTTGGATATTTCTTTTTAACCCTTTGCTTACTGTTTTTTGGTGCGGCATTTGATATACAATTAGGCGACATACAAGGTGGCGGCATGATAGGCAAAAGCCTATATTACAATGTTACTCTCTTGCTCAATCCCATGGGTGCCGGCCTGCTGTGGTTTTTCTTTTTTGTTATGGGTACGCAACTTGCTTTTGGTTTTTCATGGCTACTTGCCGCCAAAAGGGTGGGCGCTGCCCTTGTGCAAACGCTTAAAGAACGCGCCGAACAAAAAAACCAAAAAGACGCAGAGCCTCCTTCTGCGCAAAAGCGCTCTTTGCTAGCTTTGCCCGCTTCTTTATATGGTATTATGCAAAAATTCAAAGCCTTAGGGCAAAAATCTTCCCAAGCGCCCATGGCCTTACCCGAAATGCATATGGACGTGCAAGCCCTTGCTAAAGAAGAGAACACCGATGAGCACAGCGCACAAAATGCACCTGAAGAAAATACAGAAAAAAAAAGTGATTCCCAAGAAAACAGCCCTGTTATTGTGCTTGGCGACAGTATAGAAAACACAAGCCAAGAAGCCGCTGCAAATACTGGCCCAGAAATAGATATATACGAAGATGAATCACCATCTTCTACCCAAGAAGACGACGACGATTTTTTTGCGCCGCCCACAAAAAATAACAGCACTCAAGAAAATACCACACTTTTTATAGAAACCCCTCTCCCCCACGGCATTGACGACCCTGCCCTGCGTATAGTGCCTACCCATGAAGCAGAAGCACCCATGGCCGAAGAAATTCCCTCTGCTGAAGTATTTTCTTTTAGTGAAGACATAGCGCAAGACCAAAACCAAGCAGAGCAAGAAGACTTTTTTGCTGGCGAAACTTTGTCTGACGCCATTATTTTGGCTGAACCCGCAACCCCCAAAGCACAAAAAACCATAAAAATTTCGCCCATTACCGGTGCCACATTAAAAAAACAGCGTGTGCCCCTGCCCGCGCTTGATATACTCCAAAAAGGCCAGCCGGCATCTCATGCGGCCAAGGAAGAAATGGAAGCCAAAGGCCAAGCGCTCATCACCTGTCTTGGTAATTTTGGCATTCAAGGCGAACTTGTGCGCATCACCCCAGGGCCTGTGGTAACTATGTACGAAGTGCGCCCGGCAGCAGGCATACGCGTTAACCGCATTGCCAATCTTAGCGACGACTTAGCCTTAGCCCTCAAGGCCATTGCCGTGCGCATTCAAGCACCCATCCCCGGTTCTGACACTGTTGGCATTGAAATCCCCAACGTGACACGTCATATGGTGAATTTTCGAGAAATTCTTGAATCTAAAGAATTTACCAATCACCAAGGGGCGCTGAATATGGCCCTTGGCAAAAACATTGCGGGAATACCCTTTGTGGCCGATCTTTCACGCATGCCGCACCTATTAGTGGCAGGTGCCACAGGAGCCGGTAAAAGCGTTGGGCTCAATTCCATTCTTTTAAGCTTGTTATACACTACATATCCCGATGAGATGCAGCTTTTACTCATCGACCCCAAGCGCATCGAAATGGCTGTATATGCAGATCTTCCCCACCTTGTGCACCCTGTGGTCACCGATATGCAACACGCCAAAACAGCCCTTGAATGGGCCGTGCACGAAATGGACGAGCGCTACGCCGCCATGGCCCGCCTTGGAGTTCGCAATATTGAAGGCTATAACCAAAAGCTCAAATCCTACAAAGGCGCATTGCCACCCAATATTTCAGACCTAAGCCCTCTACCCTATCTTGTAGTCATTATTGATGAACTTGCAGACCTTATGCTCACAGCCGCACGCGAAGTGGAAACAAGCATTGTGCGCCTTGCCCAATTGGCCAGAGCCGCCGGCATACACATGATCCTCGCCACCCAAAGGCCCAGCGTAGACGTGGTCACAGGGCTCATCAAAGCCAACTTCCCCTGCCGCATATCCTTTCAAGTAACGAGCAAACACGATTCGCGCACCATCTTAGATACTGTGGGCGCAGAACATTTGCTCGGCAAAGGCGACATGCTCTTTAAGCCAAGCGGCGGCAA
Organism: uncultured Desulfovibrionaceae bacterium; assembly: GCA_964369505.1. GTDB lineage: Bacteria > Desulfobacterota > Desulfovibrionia > Desulfovibrionales > Desulfovibrionaceae > CAYJAD01. Next base: position 2,444 of record CAYJGS010000169.1, read on the forward strand.
GCTCATGCGCCTGCACGGCCCCTTTGTGCCCGATGAAGAAGTGCAAGCCGTGGTAGACCATTGGAAAAAACAATTACCACCTGCATATAAAGTGGATTTTTCTGCTTGGAATTCTGTACCCGAAACAGGCTATGGAGCAGCCCTTGGAAGCCAAGGCGGCGATATGGGCGACGATGCTCTTTATGGGGAAGTGCGCGCCTTTGTGGAAGAACAAGGCAAAGCCTCCATATCGCTCATCCAAAGACGCTTCCGCATAGGATTCATACGCGCCGCTCGACTTGTAGAACAATTAGAAAGCGATGGCATTGTCACCCCCGCCGACGGCAGCAAACCCAGAACTTTAGTTAAGTAGTTTTTTATTTTTTATGGGGGGAAGGGGCTTTTTCCCCTAAAGGGACAAATGCCAGCGCCAAAAACCGCCCCTTCCCCCATCCCCGAAAAAAACGCCACCTTTCACGCTTTTACAAAGTTTGCACAATCGCACGAAATTATCTACCTTTAAGGATTATGTTGCAAAACAATCAGCGAGCGACGTAGCGAAGCGAAGGTGCTCAGCGTTTTGTAACATAATTCCGCGAAAGGTAGATAAATAAAACGTGCTAATTAGGCGTAGTAGCCACTTCCACATCTACTCCTTCCGGCGGAGTAAAAGTAAAAGCGTCCTTTGGAAGTCCTGCATTGAGTTCTATTCTGGTGAAAGCCAATTCGTTGGTATTACCATAAAAGTCTGTTATGCGTGCCCTTTGGATAAGCTTTGCCTGAGCATCCACCCAAATACGCGCCTCCACCATCTCTGGCGTTGGCTCATGCGGAAAAAGATCTAGCATAACAAAATCGTCTTCTTGCCCCAAATTTTTCACGCTAAAATCTTTATCCAAACGGGCTTGCCCTGTTATCACTTCAATAAGCACGCGAGAAGACTGCACAACATCTTTGCCATAACTATACGCAACTTCTTCATCCGGCAAATAGTTCCAAACTTCTTTGGCATTTATAACCAAAAGCTCCGCATGCGGAGCCTTGGTTTCCCAGCGCACATTCAAGGGCTTTTGAAAAAGCAATTCCCCAAGCCTTTCTTGCACAGAACCACTTTCTCTATGCACAAGCTTTTGCACAAACTGGGTTTTCATATTGCTAATAGACTGATATTTCTGCTGTATTTCAGTTTCAATGCTGGCAGCATGGGCTTGTAAGCTCATGCCCAATAGAAATAAGCATATATATACATAACGCATATTTTTTCCTTATATTTTTATACAATACATCCGATGCTTTTACTTAAGGATTATGTTGAGAGATTAGCAGCAAGCGCTGCCGTTGAGCAAAGCGAAGCGCAGTGCTTAGCGTCACGAAATATAATTCCTTAAGAAAAGTATGTACTCTTTACAGTTTAGTAGTTACTGGATAAAGCCCACAGGAGAAATCTCCTTCGGGGCAAATTTGTGTTTTTTCGCACGGCGCACCGGCCTTGGCAAACACTTCCGGTAAAATATCACGACATATCTTGAGCATATCTCGTGCAACTTTACGGATTTCCCATTGTGCCCTTGTGCAACAACGATGCTCAAAAAAGTTTAATAAAGCTCGACAATTCATACTTACAACCACGCGCGTTTCCGCCGCTTGAGGCAGTACAAAGCGAGCGTCTTCTTTAGCTTTGGCACCGCGTCCGGCTTCTTCAAGTATGTGCAAAATATCTCTGTAGGCTTCGCCCATTTCCTGCATGAATTTTTCATAACGCGCTAGGGCTTCAGGGTTTTTTGCTATAACTGGCGGAATAATATAATTGCATTGCGAACCGTCCACATAGCGTTGACTTTGTTGTGAATACGAGGCTATGCGATGCCGCACAAGCTGGTGAGACAAAGCGCGCGAAACGCCCTCTATGGCAAAAGTAAAATTCACATGCTCAATGGGACTGGCATGGCCGGAAGCCACGATCTTTTGCACCAAGGCAGCTTGTTTTTCTTTGCCAATGCCCTCTTCGTGCAATTCTTGCCACATATCCCCAACAAATCCGGGATAATAACATTGCCTACACGCGGCATAAATAACCGAAAGAGGTTCGGGAGTGTGTGCTAACAAAACAACTTTAGATGTTACTGCTGTCATAATCTACCTTTATATCAGACTGTTGCAAAAGTCTATTTTCAAAAAAATATTTGCGACATGCCTTCTTTATCGCGTTCCTACAGGCTGTTCAAAAAGTACCAGATGCAAGGAAAATGGCTTTTTTTGAGGCAGGATAGGGCTCTTATGGCCCATACCACGAAAAAAAAGTCATTTGACGCAGCAGATGGTGCTTTTTCAACAGCCTATTACATATACTACTCATGGGGAAATAGTAAAGACAAGCAGCCCAAAAAAAAGACGAAGATTTATCTCCGTCTTTTGTAATGAGCAAAA
>CAYJGS010000170.1:0-4839 GCA_964369505.1 uncultured Desulfovibrionaceae bacterium
CGTCATAATTGCACGTGATGGTGCCGGCACCCACATTGGCGCCACTTCCCACATGAGCATCGCCTATATAGCTTAAATGGTTAACCTTTGCCCCGGCTCCCAAAGTGGCTTTTTTTATTTCCACAAAATTGCCCACCTTGCTTTTTTCTTCAAGCGCAGCTCCGGGGCGCAAACGGCCATAAGGCCCCACGCTGGCCCCTTCACCCACACTGGCTTTTTCCACATGGCTAAAGGGCAAAATGTGTGCGTCTGTATGGATATGACTATCTTTTATATAGCAATTAGTGTGAATAACAGCCCCGCGCTCTATGGAACTTGCCCCCATAATGTTACAAGGGCCAAAAATTTCTGCTCCCGGCGCCAAAGTGGCCTTGGGGCTTATATATACGGCATTGGGCGCATGGATAATAACCCCCGAAGTCAGAGCTTTTTCCACCATGCGTGCGCGCAAATTTTCTTCTGATTGTGCTAATTCTACAGGAGAGTTCACCCCAAAAAGACTTTCGTCCGCACCACAAGATATTCCCTCCACTGCATAGCCTTGCTGCACGGCAAGTCCCACAAGGTCGGTGATATAATATTCACCACTCTTATTCTCATTGTGCAAATGCGGCAAAAGTTTTTCTATCACATCCAGATGCAAATAATACAAACCCGCATTCACTTCCTTAGGATCTTGGCCATGTATGTTTGCATCATAGTCCTTGGCTTCCACAATGGCTTGAACAGCACCATTTTTACGCACCACGCGACCATAAGCACCGGCTTCGGGCAATTCCAAAGTGGCAAAGGCCACATGTGCATTTTGGGCTGCTGTAATAAAATTTTCAATTATTACAGAGCTCACAAGCGGAACATCACCATTAATAACCAAAGCATGGCTATAGCCTTGTTCTTGCAGCGTGGGCATGGCTTGCATGAGTGCATGCCCTGTACCTTTTTGCTCTTCCTGTAAAACATAGTGCATGGGCTCATGCACAAATGCTTTACGAACCATGTCTGCATTATGCCCAATAACAGTTACAATACGCTCCGCAAAAAAAGGGCGCAAAGCCGTAAGCACATGGGCAAGCATGGGTTCACCAAGCACACTTTGCAAAACCTTAGGTTTATCCGAATGCATGCGCGTCCCCTTGCCTGCTGCAAGAATAAGAGCCACTGCTGTATTCATATCTATCCTCCGTAACGGGCACCACTATAACTGCAAGAACCAAGCTCTCGCAATGAAAAAATTGCCAAAAATTACCCACAAAACAACATAGACACACAGCTCTTGCCAAATTCCATAAACAAGGTTACATGTACATCCATAGAATATTACACTCAACATACCCATACAAAAAGAGAGGTCTTTTATGCTAGTACGAATTTTTCTTGCCGCGCTTATTTGCCTAAGCCTTACAGCTTGCGCTTCTGCCAACTACACAGCCGCCGAACAAAAAGAACACAAAGCTTTTTGCTTTGAACAAGCACAAGACATTTACAATGCCCCTGTGGATGTAAACAAGCCTTATGAAAACACCCTATATATCTCTTGCATGAAAACCCAATACGGTTATGAACCAGAAGATTTGCCCGCCATGCATTAAAACTTCGGGCATAGCCTTTGCCCAAAAAAAATTTTACGCCCTTGCCTTGAATTCTGCACAGAAAAATGCAGTATTCACGGCAAGGGCTTTTTTTACAAGCATCAGAGAATACATATATTTTTTTAACATCCCCCTAGCCAAAAATATAAAAACAGTATACTGTTATTTCTAAGCCTATATATAATTATTAATGATAGGCGAAACCATTATTACCCTAGGGAGAATTTATGTTACGAAAAATATCCATCCTTTGCTGCGCTTTCATGCTTACAGCCTGCGCGTCTTCACAATCGCAAATGCCCTCTTACAAAACAGAAGAGCTACAAGCAGCTAAAGCCGATTGCTTAAATGAAGCGCGCGAAATGACCAACGAAGACTTAATTGCAGCTGATGCGTCTGACAATGCCTATTTTAGCATGTGCATGCAGACAAGATACGGCTACACTTGGGAACAAGTACAACGCATGTAGCACACTACTAACCACATGGGGGGAAGGAGAACTCTTTTGTTAACGCCAAAAAGCCTCAGAGTTGAGAGGGCTTCCCCCCATCCTCTCCCAAAACGCGCTCTTCCTGAATGTGCAAAAAAAATACCCATGTTTAAGCATTACAATTATACTATACACAAAGCGCTTTCGCCCTGCTCCACCACATGCCCCACAACAAAAGCCTGCTCTCCAAGGCTTTGAAGCCGCTTTTTCACCGCTTCCACCTGATGCTCGGGCACAGCCAAAAGCAGCCCCCCCGATGTTTGCGTATCAAAAGCAAGGTCAAACAAAAGAGCCTCAACCCCTGCAGCCGCATGCGTAAACTTCTGCCAATACTTCTTATTCACAAAAGAACCTGCAGGAATAAGCCCTTGACTTGCATAGGCAAAAACATGAGGCATCAAAGGTAAGGCTGCACTGTCAAGCACCACCTGCACCTGAGAAGCCAAGGCCATTTCTATGGCATGGCCACCAAGGCCAAATCCTGTAATGTCCGTAGCGGCCTTTAAAGAAAATTCGCGTATTATCTTAGACGCCTCTTTATTCAAATGCCCACACCATTTTGTAAGCAAAGCCTCGCTTTCTTCAAAATCATCCCACCGCGCCTTAACACCTGTGGCCAACACCCCCGTGCCCAATGGCTTGGTAAGAATAAGCACATCACCCAGCCGTAATCCGTCATTGGTGGCAGCCTTATCCGGCTCAATAACACCCGTCACCGAAAGGCCATACTTTATGGCATCGTCTTCCACAGTGTGCCCACCCACAAGCACAGCTCCTGCCTCGCAAAGCGCATCAAGCCCACCTTGCAAAATTTGCCCCATAACTGCATCTGTCATCTGTCCATGACAAACCGTAGGAAAAAAAAGCATATTCATGGCACACCACGGAGTCCCCCCCATGGCATACACGTCAGAAAGTGCATTGGCACAAGCTATGCGACCAAAATTATAGGCATCATTCACAATGGGCGTTAAAATATCCACCGTTTGCACCAGCGCCTGCCCAACCGGAAACCGCACAATGGCAGCATCCTCATTACGAGCACGACCGGCTATAACCCTTGACTCAAGAGCAACAGCAGTATCCTTAGGCATGGCAGCAAGAACACGCTCCAGAACCTCCGGAGCAACTTTAGCTGCTCAGCCAGGCGCTTTGGCCATATCTAATAATTTCATACTGCCTCCTCTTGCTTAATCAAAAACGTAACCATCAAGGCACATTATTCAAAACAGTGCGCAAAGTAAAGAAAAAGCCTGCTCACATAAAACCCATAGCCAAAAACACAACAAACACATAACGCACAAACTTAGCCACCGCCACCAATAGCACAAAAGAAACAAATGGCTCACGCAATAAACCCGCCACCAAGGTCAATGGATCTCCAATAATCGGCGCCCAAGACAATAACAAAGACCAACGCCCATACTTGCCATACCAAACTTCTGCCCGTAAGCGCATACTCTCCCGCACAGGAAACCACCTAGCATCCTGATACCGCAAACAAAAACGACCCAAAACCCAATTAACACACGAACCTAGCGTATTACCCACACCAGCCACCACAATAAGCACCCACGGCGCATGCTCAGCCCGCAACACCAGCGCCCCCAATAATAACTCAGACTGCGCAGGTAATAAAGTGGCGGCCAAAAAAGCCGAAAAGAAAAGAGAAATAAGACTTGGCATTATTTTATTTTTATTTTTTGTTTTGCTTTGTTTTTTTCGTGAGGGGAAGGGGCTTTTTCCCCTAAAGGGACAAGTGCTAGCGTCAAAAAGTTTTCCTCTTCCCCCCCACGCTATTACATTTATATATAGAATGTCCGCACTTTGCAAATGCAATAAACTTAGATGTATAAAAAGGCCTAGCAATTTTTTGAGTTATAGATTTTTTCATACAAGAAGAAGTTCAATTCAAAAAGGCATGGATTGCCACGAAAAAGCGCTAACTAGTTTTTCATAATATGAAAGGTTTGCAGCGCTTTTTCTCGCAATTGTTACTTGATATTATAACGAAAACAATTGCGAGCGCAACGAAGCAGTCCATGCATTTTGTTGCTTTTAGCGAATTGCGCAGAGGTCTTACGATATCATATTCCCTAACCCGACGGGAGGATCGAGTAGCAAGCGAACTATCGAGCGAACAAGGCGACCTGAGCGGATAGAAACACCATGCGACCTTGCGTCTCTTTGCATTACTTTTGCTTACTTTCGCGAAATTTATCTTTTTTATGCGCACTGCGTCAGATGAAATTTTTCTTGTACGCATGTACTTGAGTACATTTACGCAGAAAAATTCCCTCTTCCTTGTGCGCATAGAAAAATCTGAAAATCCCTAAAATTAACCAAAAACCAACCATCCGCTTTTTTGCTGACAACAAGACAGTTTAGCTTTCCCCTTTATCTTTGTAATGTGGCAAAAAAGCGGAAGCTCGGAAGGGATCCCCCCACGCATTGCCTTCGCTTACGCTATGGCGCTGCGCACCCCCCTTATAGCCTTACGGCAAGGGGGGAAGGTATGCGCTAACGCGATGATTTTATCCGTTCAAAGTGGCGCGGGTTGGCCGTGGGACGAAAGAGGCGAGCACTCTTTGGTTAACGCTTCCCTAACCCGCCCCTCAGATAAGGGAGGCTTGAGTAGCAAGCGAGCTTAAGTGAGCAAGGCGCGCAACTGGAACTTGCTTCCAGTTGCATACTATCCGCCAATCTGAGCGGATAGAAACACCATGCGACCTTGCGTCTCTTTGCATTACTTTTGCTTA
>CAYJGS010000171.1:0-1774 GCA_964369505.1 uncultured Desulfovibrionaceae bacterium
CCTTTCACCGCTCCTTTCACCGCTCCTTTCACCGCTATTGACAAGCCTTTATATTCCTAGCATAATGGTAATATGGCTATTTTACAAAAGTTTCAAAAATTTAAGCAATACCAAAATTGGGCACTCTTCTTACTTCTCTGTATAATTATTTATTGGTGGGGTCTTGGCGATGATGGCCAAGGCAGTGTCTACCATTGGCAATGGAAAAGAGCTTTTCGCTATGTGTTGCAATTTAAAAACGATACCTTAATCCCAGGCCCCTTGCTTAAAGGGCTTTGGCTCACTTTGCAAATTGTGGGCGCAAGCTTTTTGCTCTCCATTGCCCTTGGCCTTGGTTCAGCTATTTTGCGCAATGGCCCATCTCTTGTGGGGCGCGGCCTTGCACATGCCTATGTAGGGCTTTTTCGCAACACACCATTGCTCATACAACTTTTTGTGCTCTATTTTGTGGTGGCGCCCATTTTTGGCATGGGGCCTTTTTGGACAGCCGTTTGGGCCTTGGCACTTTTTGAAGGTTCGTATATGGCCGAAGTTTTCCGCGCAGGCATGGAATCTATCCCTCAGGGGCAATGGGACGCCGCAAAAAGTTTTGGCTTTCCATCTTGGTATATATTTTTGCACATTGTATTGCCCCAAACCATACGCCGCATGCTCCCCCCCCTTACAAGCCAAACAGTTTCGCTCATTAAAGATTCTTCACTGGTCAGTGCCATAGCCTTGCAAGACTTAACCATGCAAGCGCAAGTGGTTATTTCACAAACTTTTCTTTCTTTAGAACTTTGGGTTATGGTGGCGGCACTTTATGTGCTCTTAACCTTGCTTGTAACTTTGCCGGCAAAAGTATTAGAACGTAGCTATAGTTGGCAATGGATGTAGGCAGGGGCAAGTAATTGATAGCAATAATAGAAAATGCAGCAGATGATACTTTTAGGGTAGCCTGTTAATTTAAGGCATGCACCACAGGCCTTGGTTGCGCCATCGCCTTGGTCAAATCATAATTGCTTTGCATAGCAAGCCAAGCGCGAGCAGTGCTCACACCCGCAAGCTCAAGCCTTATGGCAAGATCTGGGCTGATACCCGCCCTGCCATGGAGCACACGAGAAAGAGCCACACGCGACATGCCAAGGCGCTTTGCCGCTTCTGTTACCGTTAAACCAAACTCTTTAATAACATCTTCATATAAAAGTTCACCGGGATGCGGAGGATTATGTAACATATCTCATTCCTTATAATATATGCATGTTAATGGTAATCAATGTAATTTACCAACTCTACATCAGTACCAATAAAACGAAAAGTTATACGCCAATTGGCATGAACCACAATAGCATAATATCCTTGAAAATTGCCTTTTAATGGATGCATACGAAATGACGGAATGCTCAAGTCTTCAGGACAATTTGCCACATCTAACAAAGCAAGAATACGGCGTAACTTAGGAGCATGCGCTGCTTGTATACCCTTTGTGGAGCCTGTGCGATAAAATAAAGCCAAGCCTTTATGCTTAAAGGAAACAATCATGATTAAAGTGTATAGCCTAGCGATACACTTTGTCAAGAATATTAAAAGAGGGTGTAAAAACTCAGCGGCAGGCTACGTATAATTGTGCCGCAAAGGTATCGAGCACTTTGGCGGAGTTCACATTATAATGCAAGGCTTCTTGGGCATTTTCAATAAGCTGCACAATCTGCTGCCTAGCCGCGGCACTGCAACGGAAAAAACAGGGGCTGAGCGGCCCTTGGTGTTCGCTATGCCCTTCTTCCATTTCACCGGC
>CAYJGS010000171.1:1784-4775 GCA_964369505.1 uncultured Desulfovibrionaceae bacterium
CTTTTTTGACAAAGCAAAAGCAATTGTGCAGCCGTTAAGGCGTCCACCGCGCCCTTGGTCGAAGTCATGCTCCACCAACCGCGCCCTTCACGGATAAAATTGGCCAAGGCTTGTTCTAAGGGCAAAAGTTCAGGGGATACAAAGCGCGAAGAAGGCCATGGTAAAGTCAGCACCCAAGAGCGCGAAACAAGCGTTGGCAAAAGTTGTTCGCGCTGTGGGCTTAAGAGCACAAATATGGTGGTGGGCGAAGGTTCTTCCAGCACTTTTAAAAGCGCATTGGCCGCAGCACTGCGCCCCATCTCTATGCCGTCAATAATAACCACACGTTTGTGCCCACTGCGCGTGGTATCGCCTATGCGTCCTTTTAAGGCTGTGGTGTTTTCTTTATTCAAAGCGCGCACAGGACCCGGATTTTCTTCATCTTCTGTATTGGAAATACGCCCGTCGTATAGCAACACATCGCTGTGCATTTTGGCCGCAATTTGTATGCAAGAAGCGCATATACAACAAGGTTCGGGCTTTGGATTTTCGCAATGCTGCAAAGCCGCCCACCATAAAGCCATGGCCTGGCGCTCTTCTTGTAAGCCGCCTTCCATAAGCAATACTTGAGGGGAATTATGGTGTAAATTTACTAGGCGAGTTTGCGTTGCGCGCAAATGTTCTTGATCGGCCAAAAGCAAAACAGAGCGGGCTTCTTCTAAAGTAGGAAGAGAAGCGCCCTGCTCTGTTTTCTTAGAAACTTTAACGGCTTTAGCCACTGTTATACTCTAATGGTTTGATCGCGCTCAGGCCCCACAGAAATAATAGACACAGGAACCTTACACAATTCTTCAATACGTTTAATATAGGCTTTGACCGTTTCCGGCAGGCTTTCCCAGGTGGTGCAAGACGAAATATCTTGGTCAAAACCGGGCATGCTTTCATATATGGGTGTTACTTTATGCAAGGCGCCTTCTTCTTGCGGGGGGAAGTCGATTCTTTCACCATTATACATATAGCCCACACAGATTTCTATTTGGGGCAAACCGCATAATACGTCAAGTTTGGTTAAAGCAATGTCTGTCATGCCATTCAAACGGATACTTTCGCGCAAAATAGCTATGTCAAGCCATCCGCAACGGCGCGCACGCCCCGTGGTGGCACCAAATTCATGGCCTTGAGCGCGCAAAAATTCGCCCGTTTCGTTTTCAAGCTCTGTGGGAAATGGCCCGGAACCCACACGGGTAGTATAGGCTTTAACAATACCGATGATAGTATCAAGCTTACGCGGCGAAGCGCCACCACCGGCAGCGGCATTGCTGGCCACCGTGTTGGACGATGTCACAAAAGGATACGTGCCATGGTCAATATCAAGGTGCGTGCCTTGCGCTCCTTCAAAAAGTACACGTTTATCAGCAGCAAAAGCAGCATCAAGTTCTGATGAAATATCCGCTAAATAAGGTAATACCTTGGGCGCAATTTCCATCATTTGAGCAAAAACTTCTTCGGCGTCCAAGGGGGCTGCGCCATAAAGCTTGGTGAGCAGCACATTTTTTTCTTCTAAAGCAGCCACAATTTTTGTGCGCAAAAGCTCAGGATTACCCAAATCTGCCGCGCGTATACCTATGCGCGACATTTTATCTTCATAACAAGGGCCAATACCACGGCCTGTTGTGCCTATCTTATTACCTTCTTTATGTTTTTCGCGAGCTTCGTCCAAAGCTTTATGATAAGGCAAAATAAGATGTGCCTTTTTGCTTATTTTAAAACGCGCTGGCGAAACATCAATACCTTGCTCCATAAGTCCGGAAATTTCTTTAAATAAAACAAAAAGATCGCACACAACACCATTGCCTATGCAGCACAATTTATTATCATGCAAAATACCCGAAGGTATGAGGTGCAAAATAGTTTGCTTGTCGCCCACTTTAATGGTGTGCCCGGCATTATTACCGCCTTGAAAACGCACAATAACGTCAAGCTCTGAACTTAATAAGTCCACAAGCTTGCCCTTGCCTTCATCGCCCCATTGGGCGCCAATTATGACCACATTCGACATATGATTCCACCTACATTCAAGCCCGTTTCCAAGCCAGTACATGATTAGAACGCATCTCAGTAATTCAGCTGACGCTGAATTACTTTGTATCACTGCGCCAAAAAACGTGGTTTTTGGCTTGTTCCGGTGGCTACGCCACCGCGCCAAACTGCTGTTTGGCGGTTAGAAGCTCCTCAAAATAAATATGAGATAGCTTCTAATCTATATATTTTTTCTTACATCCAAAAATAAATAGTGACACTGTGCATAAAAAAGCAGTTTTTCATACAGCGTTATGTGCCATATGTCAAACTAACTTACTATGGTAACATTATAGTTGCTTTTTTGCTTAACCAACGTTTTTAACAAGATGTTAGAAGCACATGCTATTTTTTAGGGCGAAAATTCAGCTGCGTGGCCTTTTCCAATTTAGGGGCAGATTTTTCTTCAAACGAAGGTTCAAGGTGAAAATCTGATTGCCCAAAACCTTCGCCATCAGGGCGAATTTGCTGTGCCCAATGATAGTTAAAAAGCTGATTTTTCCAACGCTTAGCTTGAATAAGCGAAAAAACAATGGCCGCCTCTTCCCAGCGTTTTGTGGGTTCAAAACGGTTCACTGTGTCTGCGTATTTATCCCACAGCGCCATGAGCGAAGCCTCATCAAGCGCGTCCAATTGCCGTGCCAATTTTATCAATTGTTGTTCCATATGATCCTGCTTATATATATTATCGGAAAATTTTTATGTTCTTATTATTACGACTTTCTGAGTTGATTATATACAATTTTACTTTAAGCAAATCAATATATTACTATGCTTATCTTTTGGCTAAAATTTTATGAATTTCACCCTAAAGGGCATAAACCGCGTCGCCCCTCGTTCCTCGGGTCTCCTCGCAATGACAAATTATTACATTTCAAGTCATTGCGAGCCCCTAGCCGTTGGTGAGCAAAGCGAACCTTACGGATAGGTAGC
>CAYJGS010000172.1:0-4740 GCA_964369505.1 uncultured Desulfovibrionaceae bacterium
ATAGCTTGTGTGCTACAGGACGTAGCACCAAGCGTTATGCGGTCAGTTGAAAAAGAACTGTATCCATTCGCGGCGGCGGATGGGATGCACGAGTAAACAAGTGACTCGTGCCCGCCTTGCTCACTCAATAGCTCGCTACCGCTCGAGCCTCCCGGCGGGTTAAGGAAGGGCTCTCTGGCCGCAGGACGTAGCACCAAGCGTTATGCGGTTAATCGCCTCAAAAAAAAGCCCCAAGCGTAACGTATGTAACCTTGGGGCTTTTTGATAATTTTATGATGTAGCTTTTTTCTTGGCACCTAACATCTGATGTCTTTTCTGTGCCGGCAATACTGCTTTGCGCAAGCGGATAGATTCCGGTGTGACTTCCACCATTTCGTCTTCGCGCACAAAGTGCAGAGCAAATTCCAAAGTCATGGGGCGTACAGGCGTTAGGATAACATTTTCATCCTTGCCGGAAGCGCGCATATTAGTGAGCTTCTTTTCCTTGGTGGGGTTCACGTCAATGTCGTTTTCGCGATTATGCTCGCCCACAATCATGCCCTCGTAAAGGGGAGTTCCAGGTGCCACAAAAAGCACGCCACGCGGCTCAAGATTAAAGAGCGCATAAGGCACAGCATTGCCTGAGCGATCACAAACAATGGAACCGCTAAAGCGTGTGGGAAAATCGCCGCGCCATTCTTCATAACCTGCCAAAAGGGAGTTCATGATGCCTGTGCCGCGAGTATCGGTAAGGAATTCGTCTCTATAACCTATAAGGCCACGTGAAGGCACAGAAAATTCCATGCGCACACGCCCTGTGCCACCGCTTTTATCATTGACACAATTGAGCATGCGTCCTTTGCGTTGGGCTAATTTTTCGGTAACAACACCCATAAAATACTCATCGCAATCCACATAAAGGTGTTCGATGGGTTCGATAATTTTGCCCTCAGGAGATTTTTTAAGAAAAACTTCAGGCCGCCCCACAGACATTTCAAAACCTTCGCGGCGCATTTGTTCAATAAGAATAGCCATCTGAAATTCGCCGCGTCCTTTTACCAAAAAGGCATCGCGATCATCGGTTTCTTCTACTCTTATGGCCACATTGCGTAAGGCTTCTTTGACAAGGCGATCGTGGATAACGCGGCTTTGCACAAGCTTGCCTTCTCGGCCGGCAAGGGGTGAAGTATTTATGCCAAAACGCATGGCCACGGTGGGTTCGTCCACACGAATGCGCGGTAAGGTACGCGGTGATTCCTTGGTGCAAATGGTATCACCAATGGTCACATCTTCAATGCCTGCCAATACAACAATATCACCGGCTTCGGCTTTTTCTACTTCTCCAAGGCGCAAACCTTGGTATACCTGAAGTTTACTCACGCGCAAAGCTTGGGGAGTGCCGCTTGGGCCCACGCACACAAGATTATCTTTGGCGTGTACATTGCCGTGCATAATGCGCCCAACAGCCAAGCGCCCAAGGTAATCAGAATAATCAAGATCGGCCACAAGCATTTGAAAAGGCTCTGCAGGGTCATATTTAGGACCTGGTATATGCTTTAAGATGGTTTCAAAAAGTGGTGTAAGACTCACTCTTTCGTCTTCAAGGCCATGCATGGCAACACCTTCGCGCCCAATGGCATACAGCACGGGAAATTCTAATTGTTCTTCATTGGCATCAAGGTCTATAAAGAGGTCGTATACTTCGTTTAAAACTTCTTGGGGGCGAGCGTCTTTGCGGTCGATTTTATTGACCACTACCACCACAGGCAAACCGGCCTCTAAGGTTTTACGCAAAACAAAACGTGTTTGAGGTAAAGGGCCTTCGGAGGCATCCACCAATAATATGGCACCTGTAGCCATGGAAAGAGCGCGCTCCACTTCGCCACCAAAATCGGCGTGGCCGGGGGTGTCAATAATATTGATTTTTACATCATTAAAAGACACAGCGCAGTTTTTGGCCGCAATGGTTATGCCGCGTTCGCGTTCAAGATCCATGCGATCCATGATGCGATCATCCACTTGTTGGTCATCACGAAAAATGCCGCTTTGGCGAAAAAGTGCGTCCACAAGGGTGGTTTTGCCGTGGTCAACGTGGGCAATAATGGCCACATTGCGAAGAGAAGTATTGTTTTGCATAGGATAAATAAGTGGTAAAAGGTTTAACAGATTGTTGAAAATCAACGTTTCCAACCAGCTGTTGAATATAGTAAGTTAGGGGGAGTTTTCTACGGTTTTTTTATTATATCGTCAAGGAAATATTCGCTTGCATAAAGGAATATACAATTTTACCCTGTAGAAATGTGAAAAAATGCCGATGACTCTTAAGAGGGTGCGTTGTCTTGACACCGTGAAATTTCTGTGCAAAAGCCTTGTGCTTCTGTGATACAAGAGGTCTTGATATAATAAACGCTTCTTTTTGACATTTTTCAAAATAGTGCCTATTATTTATTAATGTGAATAAAAACGTAATTAAGATTATGATAAGGCTTTGGGAGAGGAATAAGTTATGGATCTAGCAACACTAGGTGGGATGCTCTGTGGTATTGGTCTTGTTATTGGATCTATTCTCATAGGACCACAACCGGGTAACTTCATTGACATACCCAGTGTCATGATTGTTATTGGGGGGACTTTGTCCTCTATTATGGTGTGTTTTCCTTTTGCTGAAGTGCGTCAAGCTTTTGGTGCCGCCGTAAAGGCCTTTGCTTCCAAAGAAACTCCAGCCAGCGATGTGGTTGCCACCATGGTACGCATTGCAGAAATCAGCCGTCGTCAAGGTATTGTTGCTTTAGAAAAAATCCAAACCGAAAATCCTATCCTTAAAAAAGCTACCCAGCTCATTGCCGACAGTGCCGACCCAGAGCTTATCCGCGCCACTGTAGCCATTGAAATTCTTTCCATGAAAAAACGCCACAATGTGGGCATAACAGTTTTTACGCGGCTTGGCTCATTGGCGCCGGCCATGGGTATGATTGGTACACTCATCGGTCTTGTGCAAATGCTTGCCAACCTTTCTGACCCAAATGCCATTGGCCCAGCCATGGCTGTTGCTATTCTAACAACATTTTACGGCGCCTTTTTCTCAAACATGCTCTTTATTCCCTTATCCATTAAACTAAAAGCCAAGAGCATGCAGGAAGAATTGATTTTGCATATTATCTTTGAAGGTGCCAAGTCTATTTTAGAAAATAATAACCCTAATCTTGTGTATGAAAAACTTTCGTCCTTCTTGCCTCCGAAGGAGCGCAAACCTGCAGAAAAGGGGAAATAAGCCATGAGTGACGAACTCCCAAGCGACGATGATGATATTGAAGAAGGGGAAGGCTGGCTTGCGACTTTTGCTGACTTAAGCATGCTTTTGCTGGTGTTCTTTATTTTGCTCTTTTCCTTATCATCGGTGGAAAAAACAAAATTTATGGCCGCCATGGGTTCTATTAAAGGAGCTCTTGGCGGGGATGAATCCTCTTTGGCCTTTAAAGCCCCCCAAGCCACTTTTGGCGCGCAACAAGAGGATGTGAAAAAACGTAAAGAGCTCATCGAAGCGCAAAAACAAAGTTTTAATGAAATCCGTAGTTTTTTGGTAGAAAACGGTATGCAAGGACAAATAAGCGCTGTGCTTGACGAAGGCACCATCACATTACGCTTACCGGCCAAGGTGCTCTTTGCGCCACAAAGCACAGAATTGGACGAAAAAAGCTTGCACGTTTTAAGCGTACTCAAAGATATTTTTGTACGTAGGCGTGAGCAAAAAATCGATATTCGCGGCTATACCGACGATAGCCCCGTTATTCCCACGGCCAGATTTAAGGACAATTGGGATATTTCGGCCTTGCGGGCTGTATCGGTTTTGCGCTATCTTCTTTCGCAAGGCATAGAAGCAGACAGAATGTCGGCCACGGGGCTTGGTTCCTTAAACCCCATTATGCCAAATACAACCGAAGAAAACCGCGCTCGCAACAGGCGTGTAGAATTTGTATTAGAACGTGAAGTAACAAAGGGACAATAGACCATGGCTGATAAAAAATATGCAGTTTCTCTCGATGATGAGGGCGGCAAAAGACATGCCTATAGGGCAACAGTAAGCGGCATTAAAGTGCGCGTGAATAAAGGTGCTGACTTTTATGACCTTGAAGATTTAAGCGCTACGGGTTGCTCTTTTGCAGTGCCCAATATGACTTTTACCGAAGGTGATGCTATTTCTCTGCAATTTATGGTTCGCAGTCGGGTTATTTTGGCAGGCTTAGAAGCACATATAGTGCGAATTGTCAGAGAAAATATTGTTGCTTGTTCCTTTGCCAACTTAACATCAAGGCAAGAATATGCGCTTGATAAATTTGTGCTTGAAATCCAAAAACGCATTATTGCTCTGCAAAAAATTTAAGGAAATGCTCATTTAATAAGCGCTTCCTTAAATTTTTTAGGACAAAAAAATATATTTTTTGTAACATATCCATATAGTAGCACTAGCAATACTCTTTCTGAAAAAAAGTACCAAATCAACCTTTGATAGTGGCACTCTTTTGTGTTAGAAACGCTTGCTAGCGTAAACGTGTTATGAACTTGTTTGCAGCGCGGCCTTTTTTTAAGGTCGCGTTTGGCATTAAAAATAACATGTTACGGCTTTGCGCATAAGGTAACAGGGCAGTGATTTTATTGCACGGTAATTTTTAGCGCCTGTTACAAAAAAGAGCATTTTAACATTGGAATGAAAGCTCTGCACAATTATTTTTGCATATAAATTTATTGTTAATATTTGAAAGA
>CAYJGS010000173.1:0-4716 GCA_964369505.1 uncultured Desulfovibrionaceae bacterium
AAGCAACGGCCTTTGAAGTAAGTTGGGAAATTTGTAATAAAGTTGGTGGTATTTATACCGTTGTGAGCAGTAAAGCATTGCAAGCTGTGACTTTTTTTGAAGACCGCTATTATATGATCGGTCCCGATATGGGAAATAATGCCGAGTTTGAAGAAACAGACGAAGAATGCTGGGAAGTGATACGCCCCATATTAGCCACCAATAATTTCCAATGCCGTTTGGGGCGTTGGAATATTCCGGGTCGCCCCAAAACTATTTTGGTGAATTTTAAAGATCGTTTAAATATGAACCAATTGCTTTTTGAGCTGTGGAACAGATACGGTGTAGACTCCATGACCGGCGGTTGGGATTATGCTGAACCTGTGATGTTTAGTACTGTGTGCGGTGAAATAATTTCTGCCATATACCACGCTACCATTGAACCTAAAGAATTGCCTGCTGTGGCTCTTTTTCACGAATGGATGTGCGGTGCAGGTTTATTGACCGTAAAGCAGCAAGCGCCAAAAATCGGCACACTCTTTACCACGCACGCCACCATGCTTGGGCGAGCTTTAGCTAGCACAGGGTGCGATATTTATAAAGAAATGTATCAGATGAATCCTTTGCGTGAAGCAGCAAAGCATAATATTACGGCAAAATGCTCCATGGAAAGAGTAGCTACAAGAGAAGCCGATTGCTTTACCACGGTGAGCCAGATAACAGCGGTGGAAGCGGCTGTATTTTTAGGAAGACCACCAGATGTGGCCACGCTCAATGGTTTGGATATGCGTGTTATACCGGATTATAGCACAAATCGTGAAAAGGTGGCCGGATACCGTGACCAATTGGTTGGTGCCACCGAAAAGCTTTTACGTCGTCAATTGCCCAAGGATGTCCGCTTTATTCTTATATCAGGGCGTTATGAATTCCATAATAAAGGCATAGATGTATTTTTGGAAGCTTTAGCCGGTGTGAACGAAGCCTTGCGCGGTTCTAATACACATGTGGTTGTTTTGTTTGCAGTTATGGGTGGACATATGGGGGTTAACCTCAATGCTGTGAGCGGAGATCCCAAGGTAAAGCCCCCGCGCAATGAGTATTGGCTAACATCACACCATGTATATGACAGCCCCAATGATCCTATTTTAAATACCTGCATGCGCCTTGGCTTAAACAATGCGCCGGAAAATCATGTGCAAGTGATTTTTAATCCTGCACAATTGAACGGCCACGACGGTTTTATTAACTTGACGTATGAAGAAACCCTTGCCGCTTGCGATCTTGGCATGTTCCCTTCGTGGTATGAACCTTGGGGCTATACACCTCAAGAAAGTGCCGCTTGGGCTGTGCCTACTGTTACCACAGATCTTTCCGGCTTTGGTTTGTGGACACGCCTTATGCAAACAGAAAAAGGCATTTCGGGTGGTGTCTATGTGGTGCCGCGCAAGCACAGATCCCATGAGCAGGTGCTGCACGATTTACGCGATGCCACACTGCAAATAATTACTTTACCCCATGCAGAACTTACTAAAGCGCGCAAAGAAGCGCGTGAAATGTCAAAATATTTCACGTGGGAAGAGTTTTTCAATTCCTATATCAAAGCGTACAATCATGCTTTAGAAGAAGCTGCACAGCGCACAGCTGAACTTCCCGGTTATGTGAGCGATGTAAAGCATGTGCTTAAGGCCACTTCTTCTGTAACACCTGTTTTGCGTAATTTCTTGGCCATTTCTGCCATTCCAACACGCTTGCAACCCTTACAAGACTTGGTGGAAAATCTTTGGTGGTATTGGCAAGCCGAAGCTTGGGAACTGTTTGAAGAAATGGATCCCGAACTTTGGGTAGCGTGCGAATATAATCCGGTGGCACTCATAACAGCCATATCCAATAATCGTCTTATTGAATTGAGCAATGATGTGTCTTTTGTTAACAAAATGGACAATTTATCTGACAGATTCACAGCATATATGGCACAACCTGTAAAGGAAGTAGAAGGATTTTTAACAACAAAACAGCCCGTAGCGTATTTTTCTACCGAATACGGTATTTCTGAAAGCTTGCCTATATATTCAGGCGGTTTGGGCGTTCTTTCCGGTGACCATTTAAAATCCGCCAGTGATTTGAATATTCCCTTGGTTGCTGTGGGGCTTATGTACAGAAATGGATATTTTAAACAAAAACTATCCAACGATGGTGGGCAAATAGCTGTATATAACGAAAATAATCTAGCTATCATGCCCATGGAAAAAGTATTAAAAAATGACGGCGAACCCATGGAAGTGGTGGTGGAATTGCCGGGGCGCAAATTGCATGCGCAGGTTTGGCTTGTGCATGTGGGACGCATTAAATTATATTTGCTTGATTCAGATATGCCAAATAATACTGCCGACGACCGTAAAACCACGGCGCAATTGTATATTAGCGACCGCGATTGCCGCTTGCGCCAAGAAATTCTCTTGGGCATGGGTGGGGTGCGTTTATTGCAGCAACTTGGCATTGAACCAGCCGTATACCATATGAATGAAGGGCACTCGGCATTTTTAATTCTTGAACGTATTCGAGATCTTATGCAAAAAGGCATGAGCTATGATGTGGCTTGCGAAGCTGTGCGCGGTTCTTGTGTTTTCACCACGCATACCCCAGTAGATGCCGGTAATGAACGTTTTGCGCCTGAACTTATGGAGCGCTATTTTACCGACTATGCCAACAGCATTGGATTATCCTTCCAAAGCTTTTTGAACATGGGGCGTATTGTGGGTTCCAACCGCAATATGTTTGAAATGACGGTGCTCGCTTTAAATTATTCATTTAAAGCCAACGGTGTAAGCCGCTTGCACGGTGATGTATCGCGTAATATGTGGCAAAGCGCTTGGAAGGGCTATTCTCAAGCAGAAGTGCCCATCGGTTCTGTTACCAATGGTATTCATGTGGCTTCGTATGTTTCGCCTTCCATGCGTGAGGTTTTGAACGAAACCTTGGGCGCAAATTGGGCAGATTTGCCGGCCGATGCTGCTGATTGGGATAAGATAGCAAATATTCCGTCACAAAAAATTTGGGCATGCAAAAGAACAGAAAAAGAAAAATTATTACGCGCCGTGGATAAGGGGCTCAATAATATCTTTAAAACCCTTGATGTTCCCATGGCAACGCAGCGTGCCATGCGTGCAGGTTTAAATAACCCCAATGCCTTGGTTATTGGTTTTGCCAGACGGTTTGCTCCGTATAAGCGTGCCAATTTGCTCTTTGCCGAACCCGACAGACTCAGCCGTTTATTGAAAGATTCAAAACGCCCGGTCATATTTGTTTTTGCCGGTAAAGCTCACCCTGCAGACCAACACGGCATTGATATAATGCGTGAAATTGTAAAATATACCCTTGATGAACGTTTTGTGGGGCATGTATATTTTATGGAAGATTACAGCCTTGCTGTTTCAAGATTGCTCACGCGCGGCAGCGATGTATGGCTTAATACACCTTCTCGCCCCAATGAAGCCAGTGGCACCAGCGGTATGAAGCTTTCGGTGAATGGCGGATTGAACTTGAGCATTTCTGATGGATGGTGGTGCGAAGGCTATGATGGCACCAATGGCTGGACCATAGGGCCTGTGGTGTCACGTCTTGATGTGGAAGAAGAAAGAGCAGATTATGCCGATGCGGAATCTTTGTATGCCATGCTTGAAAACTCTGTTATTCCCATGTATTTTGAACGAGATACCCAAGATTTGCCCAATGCATGGATTGAATATTCGCGCAATGCCATGCACACGCTGACAGCTCAATTTAGCTCTCACCGCATGGTCAGTGATTATATGGAAGACTATTATGTGCCCACAGCCAAGAGAAAGAAAATCTTGTATGAAAATGATTTAGCTGTATCAAAACGCCTTGCCGAATGGAAGCATTCCATGGCACACAGATTCCCCGGTGTTTCGGTGGATGAAGTGGTGTTTGAAGGGGCAAGAAGTAATACTTTGTATGTAGGGCAAAAAATCCGCATATTTGTTACAGTGAACCCTGCTGAAGTAGATCCTGCCGATTTGCGTGTAGAGCTTGTGGTTGGCCGTAGCGATACGCATGATTTTGTTGAACAACCCCAAACATTCCTTTTGGAATTTAAAGAACGCTTAGAAACTGGACGCTTGAATTTTGTGGGTGAATTCACCATAAGCGAAAATGGACGGTATTCTTATGGGGTGCGTGTGGTACCGTTTAATAAAGACCTTATCTCATCGCTTGATACACGCTTGGTGCTTTGGGCATAGATTGAGTATAAAAGTATATTCTAGCATCGGTTTGGTGTTAGAATACTCATAAAAAATGGGCATGTTTTTTGTTTTGTACAAAAATATGCCCATTTTTTTGCATATGCACTAGATAGTCGACATTAACGCACTTGTTTTTCAAGTGGCGGCTAACGAGATTTTTCTGCAAGAAAAATCTCGCATGGCGTAAAATAAGCCAGAATTTACTTCTGGCGGCCCCAAAGGGGATATTTGGAGCCAATGTGCCTTTAGAAAAACGTATGAAAATACGTTTTTCATATTCGACTAGATAGTGTCGTCAAATAGCGAATTTTTGCGTATATCAAGGAAGATGAACTAGGGTACAGCAAAGAGTATCAATGTCCATAATGCGTTGATATTCTTTCTTTTTTTCATTTTCTTAGTTTTCTAAAATCCATATTCGTCCACTTGCATCCAAGTAATTTATGGGTATAAATGTGGGTAGTTCTGTGCT
>CAYJGS010000174.1:0-4710 GCA_964369505.1 uncultured Desulfovibrionaceae bacterium
AGTGAGCGTGCCTTTAGAAAAATGCATTGAAAATGCGTTTTTCATGTTCGACTATGTAGGAAATGTATTTTGCATGTACAAAAAAACCCAAAGGAACAAGGGCTTCGCTTTGGGTTTTTTTACATTTCTTTATTGTAAAAATTATTTTTTACAGGCGTTTGCATATGTGAGCTGGGTGTGATTATACCTCACCTTCGGCAATTTTATGTCGCCATATTTTGGCTTAGTTTGTTTAAAAAATAATTTTTATTATAAACTATTTTAAAACATCTTTTAATTGTTTGCCTGCGGTAAATTTAGCAACTTTGCTTGCTGGGATGGTGATTTCTTCGCCGGTGCGAGGGTTGCGGCCTTTGCGAGCAGCACGTTCAGTAACCTTAAATGTTCCGAATCCGGTGAATGTTACAGATTCGCCATTGGCAAGAGCTTCACGCAAGGTGGTAATAACCGCGTCAAGGGTATTCTCAGCCATGGTTTTAGTGGGAAGTCCAGCCTTTGCATAAATTTTTTCGACAAGTTCAGCTTTAGTCATGATACACTCCAATATTTAAAGCATTACAAATTAAATAATTATTCAACCATTCCTCTTACAATAAACCATTGAAACCTATATCTCATGCAAAACTTCTTCGATAATTTCGAGCGCTTGTTGTACAAGGCTGAGTTTTGCTTGATATCCCATATGTCCCATACGGAAAACCTTACCTTCCATGGGACCAAAAGACCCACCAACACTTAAGCCGCGCAAGCGCAAAGCTTGCTGCCATGCAGCAAATGGCATACCCTTGGGCACATAGGCTGCCGTTACTGTGGGTGATTGTACGGCTTCAGGCAATGGCCATAAATTGCAGCCAAGTGTTTCTAAACCTTCGCGGCATAGAGTTGCAACTGCTCTATGTCGTTCATAAACTTTTTCAAGGCCTTCGTCTAGTATTTGCTGTAAAGAATTGTGCAAAGCGGCAACGCCCGCCCAATACGGAGTATAAGGAAAAAACGCTGTTTTACGTACATTTTGCCAAGGTAAAAGCGCGTCATAGCCTTGATATT
This sequence comes from uncultured Desulfovibrionaceae bacterium, assembly GCA_964369505.1. Classification (GTDB taxonomy): domain Bacteria; phylum Desulfobacterota; class Desulfovibrionia; order Desulfovibrionales; family Desulfovibrionaceae; genus CAYJAD01. Next base: position 1,048 of record CAYJGS010000174.1, read on the forward strand.
TTATTTCTGCCACCCTTTGCCAAGCGGCAGTGCTCAAGCCAAGAAAGCTTAAGTTTGGGGGAGCAGAAAGGCATTTTTGCGTGCCCCCAAGTAATATATCAATATTCCAAGCGTCCATAAGCACAGGGGCGCCGCCAAGGCTTGATACTGCATCCACATAAAAAAGTGGTACATTATACGCTTTTTTCAAAGCCCCAAGCCCTTCCAGCGGATTTAAGGTGCCGGAAGGCGTTTCACAATGCACCGCCGTAATCATATGTGGCTTAAAGCTGGCTATGGTTTCTTCAATTTTTTTGAGTGCATCGCCAGAATTAGGTATGGTAGCATTATAGGGTAGGCTTATTTTTTTTACTTCACACCCTATGCCGGCAGCCATATCGCCTATGCCGTCTCCAAAAACGCCTGTGCCGATGGCAAGTACCCTGTCGCCAGGTGCAAGGCAACTTTTTAATCCTGCCCAAAGTGCCAGCATACCTTCGCCAGTCATGATGACCACATCATTTTTAGTGCACATACAGTTTGCTAGCAACTTGCTGGTGGCGTGGTAGAGGGGCAAAAATTCTTCTTCATTTTGTCCGCAGCCATGATCGCGCGCAAGTACTTCTCGAATACCGGCAGGCACCTGCACAGGCCCTGGAATCATGGTAATGGGAGTGTATGACATGTATTTTCCTTTAGTTGTGTCGCGAGAATTTAACAAGAAAATGTCTTTTTGGCGACAAAAAATATGTCGGCTCAAAAAAAACATATTTAATTTAAAGTTTTACTTAAAAATAAGTAAGCAAAAAATCAACACGAAAAATTATATACCAACACCCCCCTATAAGTCTATATGTTCTACGCGGTTTTTTTCAAGATTAAGCCCCAAAAAAATACTACCCACTTCGGCAAAGCGCGATGCATCGTCGGTGGTCATGAAATGGCAACGCCCTTGCAATGCTTTGGTGTGTAGATTTTGTGCTGTAAGGGCCTTTTGCACAGCACAAGCTGCCGTGTAGGCAGAGTCCACAATGGCCACATCGTTTCCTACTATTTTGATGAGCGCAGGCCGTAAAAGTGGAAAATGCGTACACCCGAGCAGTAAAGTGTCAGGGCGCGTATGCAAAGGGGCATATTCCGCTGCCGGAGCAAAAATATGTTTGAGATAGCGCTCAGCTATGCCCTCCACCAAAGGCCCGTCCAACCAACCTTCTTCTGCCAAATGCACAAAAAGCATACAGGCTTTTTCAGTAATGCGCACATCATTGCGCAAATCTGTAATGGCTCTATGATAGGCGCCACCTTTGATGGTGTTTTCTGTTGCAATAACAACTATATGCCCATTTTGGCTGTGGTTAACGGCAGCTTGGGCTCCGGGTTCAATAACTCCAAGCACAGGCAAGGGCGCAAAAAATTCGCGTAGTTTGGGTAAAGCTGCGGATGTGGCTGTATTGCAAGCAATCACCAACATTTTTATGCCCCTTTCCACAAGCTTTGCTGCAGCTTGTTGGGCATAAATGGCAACGGTTTCTTGGCTTTTTGTTCCATAAGGCAGACGTGCTGTATCGCCAAGATAGAGCAGATCCTCATGGGGCAAAACTTTATGTATGGCGTCAAGCACTGTTAAGCCGCCAACTCCTGAATCAAAAATGCCTATGGGTAAAGAAGCTCTTTTTTCCTGCAATATGAGATCCATTATACGTCATCCTCCAAAAGTTCATAGCTTGCCGCCATAACGGGTGTTCGCAATGTATCTAATACTTTTTCCAATAAAATACCTTCGCGGCTTGGTAGATCGTGGCCAAATGTGGCTCGAATGCCCATGCTCACAAATTGTACGGCTCTGTCCATAGCTAAAGGCAAAGAGTCGCCAAGCAATAAAGAGCCTGTGAGCACAGAAGTAAAAGAATCGCCGGTTCCTGGGTAAAATGCCGGAATATAGGGGCAATCCACACGCCAAAAGCGTTTTTGCTCTGCATGGTATGCCACAGATGATGTGTAACCTGAGCGGTTTTGTATGGGGGAAGAAGTGATAATGGCCACTTTGGGACCCATATCTGTAAGTTTTACCAAGCGTTCTCGTAAGGCGCCAATGCTTATTTTTTCTACATATGGCATATCTAAAAGCCAAGAAGCTTCGGAGTGATTGGGGGTTATGCAATCGGCGTGACGCACCAATTCACGCATACGCGCCACCATCTCCGGCGTCATGGTGGGGTCAAGTTTACCATTGTCGCCAAGTACAGGGTCAACCACTGCCAGTCCGTCTTTGGCCTTGCAATGGGCAATGGTTTCTTCTACCACCTGCATTTGCTCCGGTGAACCTAAAAATCCTGAGTATATGCCTTCAAATGTTAGCCCAAGTTTACGCCAATGGGCAAGTATTTTGGGCATTTCTCCTACCAAGTCACAAAAAGTAAAATCAGTGAATTCTGTGGTATGTGTTGAAAGCACAGCCGTTGGCATGGGGCATACCTGAATGCCCATGGATGATAAAATGGGAATAACCACCGTTAAGGAAGTGCGCCCAAAGCCTGAAAGATCGTGTATGGCGGCAACGCGTGGTACGGGTGAACCTATCACTTATATATCTCCATATAATTTTTTAAATTCTTGTATTTCTTCTTCATGTAAGTGAAAAGAGTGTTCTTCTTGTGGAAAATGTCCTTGTTGTACATCTTGTACATAAGCGCGCATGGCTTTGGTGACTTCTTCACCAAGATCTGCATATTTTTTGACAAATTTCGGCGTTTGGCGAGGGTTAAGCCCCAGCATATCGTGATACACAAGTACTTGCCCATCACAAGCATTGCCAGCCCCAATGCCGATGGTGGGGATGTGTAATTTTTTGGTAATAATGGCCGCCACTTCTTTGGGCACACATTCAAGTACAAGGCTAAAGCAGCCCGCGTCTTCAAGGGCGAGCGCTTCTTCCACAAGAATTTTTGCGGCCTGAACAGACCGCCCTTGCACTTTAAAACCGCCAAGGCTTGCCATGCGCTGTGGTGTCAAACCAATATGCCCCATAACTGGGATTCCTGCTGCTATCAAAGCGCGCACTTGCGGCAAAATATGGCTTGCGCCTTCAAGTTTTACAGCGCGTGCGCCTCCTTCGGCCATAAGCCTTGCGCCATTGTGTAAAGCCTCTTGCACCGAAGCTTCATAGCTCATAAAGGGCATGTCGCACACAATTAATGCCTTGGGCTTGGCCATGGCCACAGCTTGGCAGTGGTGTACCATCATATCCATATGTACTTTAAGCGTGTCGTCTTGTCCAAGCATAACCATGCCCAAGGAATCTCCCACCAAAAGCATATCAACGCCTGCTCTGTCAGCAAATACGGTTGAGGGAAAATCATAGGCTGTAACCATGCTTATGCAGCGTGTATTTTTTAAAGCACGAATATCAACACTTGTAAGCGAAGAATTTTTTACCTGACTAGACATACTGTACTCCTTGACAATCTATTAACAGGTTGTTGCAAAACAACTGACTGCTACAGGAAGTAGCTAAAGCCGCGCAGCGGAGCAAAACAAAGCCAGCCGAAAATTATTTTCGGCGCCAGCGCCTTTTGCGATAGCTTGTGTGCTACAGGACGTAGCACCAAGCGTTATGCGGTCAGTTGAAGAACTGACTGCTACAGGAAGTAGCTAAAGCCGCGCAGCGGAGCAAAACAAAGCCAG
>CAYJGS010000175.1:0-4636 GCA_964369505.1 uncultured Desulfovibrionaceae bacterium
GGTTGTAATTTTACTTGTGCCATGCCTTCCTCCTACATGCCCTTGAATGGGTTGGGGCCCATAGTTACAATGCGTGCCACAAAGTCATCAATGAGGTTTGGCACCTTATCGTATTCGTCAATGGCCACTTCTAATTGATCCACACGTTCAGGTTCTACGCCAAGACGGTTCAAAGTCTCTGCAATATTTTCCTTACGACGATTACAAATTTCAGAGCCCTTCACAAAGTGGCATTGATAATCGTCGCCGTATTTACAACCAAGCAACATAACACCGTCAAAGCCCTTACTCATGGCGTCTGAAACCCAAATGGCGTTAACAGAACCAAGGCAGCGTACTGGGATAATACGTGCGTAGGGGCTCCAAGCTTTGCGACGCATGGCGGCCATGTCCAGCGCTGGATAGGCGTCATTTTCGCAAGCAAGAATGAGTACGCGCGGGCCGTCATTTTTAAAGTCTTTGGGCACCGTTACTTCGCGTATCATGGAACCGATTTGGTCAATATTATAGTTGGCAAAAGAAATAACACGCTCAGGACAAGCGCCAAAGCACGTGCCACAACGGCGGCAACGGGCGGGATTGGGCTTTGGTGTTCCTTTTTCATCATCATCAAGAGCGCCGAAGGGGCATTCTTCTGTGCAGCGTTTGCATTGGGTGCAGCGTACAAAGTTGAAGATGGGATAGGAAAGGTCGCCAGAACGCGGATGCACAGCAACACCGTGACTGGAAGCTTCAATACACTGTATGGCTTTTAAAGCAGCGCCATAGGCATCTTCTTCGCAAGCGTCCATGGTCATGGGTTGACGCACACACCCTGCTGCATACACACCGGTGCGGCGTGTTTCGTAGGGGAAGCAGATGTAGTTAGAATCAGAGAAACCGTCAAAAAGATCAAGGTCTGGGAAATCAGGCCCTTGACGATAATCAAATTGCATAACGGCTTCTTTGGCTGTGGTTGGCACAATGCCGGTGGGCAGAACAACCACATCTACATCAAGGTCAAAATCCATACCAAGCAAGGTATTTTGGCAAGTAACGGTGAGCGCTTCGCCATTTTGGGCAATATTTGTCACATCGGCCTTGGTCATCATAATGCCAAGACGATCTTGGGCAAATTTATAATAACGCTCCATAAGCCCTTGCACAACCATGTGTTTATATAAGATAAACACTTGTGCGCCTTCGTCTGCATCACATACAGCATTGGCTAAGCGCAAGGCTGCTACAGATGAAACAGAATTCGAATAACCAAGGTGCTTAATGCACTCTAAGTCTTCTTTCACAAAAGTGGCTTCCGTTTCTCCGCCAGCAGCAGCAGGGGCAGGAGTAGGACACGCTTGGCCTTCGGCGGCTTCGCTTACTTCTGCATTACAATTACAAGCAGCCTTTGCGGCTTCTTCGGCCAAGGTGGTATCAAGCACAAAGGCTACGCGCTTGGGCTTGATTTTACCTTCGCGCAATTGCTTGCCAAATTCACCGGCATGCATAACATTTGGCAATACACCATAACCCATGGGTGCTAAATATTTTTTAGCATCAAGGGGTACCCAACCTGTGGAAAGCACAGCAGCACCCACTGCCACTTCCACCGCACCGTTTTCGGTGTTGATGGTGGCCATAAATTCTCCGGGTTGGCCGGAAAGTTTGCCCATGGTGGCCTTGGTATATACTGTGATTTTAGCATTATTTTTTACAGCCAAAATCTTGGCTTCAAGACCCGATGATTGTGGTTCGGTCCAAGGAGCTGTCAATGGTGTTGCTTGTGGAATGTTGTGTACGTGTCCGCCAAGAATATCGGCTTTTTCCACAACAACCACTTCATAATCAGCTGCTGCCAACTGTAATGCGGCAGTAAGCCCTGTCCAGCCACCGCCAACCACAAGCACGCGACGCACACCTTCGGTAACAGAGGCTTCGGGTGGGCTAGCTTTTTGCAGTTTTACCACACCCATATTCACATAATCTCGAGCCATTTGGGTTAAAAGCTCAGGAGCTGTGTTAGAAACAGCGGTACCGTCGGGATTTTTATAGGCTAGTACACATTGCTCACGCAAGTTTACACGCTCAACCATCACTTCGCCAAAGGCATATAAGCCTGTGTCGTAGCGAGGAGAAGAACCGCATATCAATACGCCATCTAATCCGTTAGCAGCAATGTCGGCCTGAATGTCGGCCACTGCATCTGCAAGCACAGGATAGCTTTTCACTATAGGGGTTAAATCGCCCCACTTAGCACTTACTGCTGCAGCGATTTCGTCAACAGGAACGCCACCGCCAATATTTTGTATGTCAAAATAGACACCTATTTTTGTGGCCATGCCGCCTACCTCCCTTTCACCGTTTGTACTGCCTTCATGGCAGCAGAGGTTCCAGACTGTGCAGAGCGCATGACATCAAGGGGCATACTTGCACAGCCAGCAGCAAAAATTCCTGCCTCTTCACCGCTCACCACAAAGCCGTCTTCATCAATGGCTACAGGTAAGGGCAAAGTTTCGCCGGCTAAAGAAGGCTGCATTCCGGTGGCAAGCACTGCCATATCATAGGTCAGCGTGAGCTTTTCACCGCGTATTGCATCTTCCACTGTCAGCACAACATTACCATTTTCGCCTTCTTGCACATCGGCAACCTTGCCTTTCACAAAGGTCACATTGGGAGCAGATTGCACTTTTTCAAGCACATTCATATAGCGCCCAGGGGTGCGCAGGTCGATATAGAAAATTGTTATTTGTACATCAGGATTTTGCTCGGCAAGATACTGGGCCTGCTTAAGCGAAGCCATACAGCATATGTACGAACAGTAATTCAAATGATTTTGGTCGCGAGATCCGGCACATTGCACAAAAGCCACTTTTTGGGGCTTTTTCGCATCAGAAGGACGCACAATGGCACCATTTGTTGGCCCAAAAGGCGAAGCCAAGCGCTCAAGCTGCATATTGGACACGCAATTTTTTACACTGCCCGCACCAAGATTAGTGAGCTTTGCCATGTCATAAGGCTTCCAACCTGTGGCAATGATGATGGAGCCCACTTGCAAATCTATGGTACGCTCTTGCTCTTCCACATCAAGAAAAGCATTGCCTGTGATTTTTGCTGCATCAGCCTTAGAAAGACTTGCAGGATCAAGCACATAGCGCCCCGGAAATGCAAAGGGCATGGAACGATACAAAGCTTTGCGCTTTGACAAACCAAAATCAAATTCGTTTGAAGTTTCACTTTCCAAAGTAGAAGCTAACAAACCAAAGTCCACATTATGCGGCGCTGTATAGCGCGGGCTAATGCGAACTTTTACGGTGTAGTTGTTCTTCTGTCCGTTAAGTTCTACCACCTCGGCCAAGGTGAAAAACTTGATGCGCGGGTTCTTCCTGATGCGTTGGAATTGTATTTCCAATCCGCAGGAGGGGGGACAGAGTTTAGGAAAGTATTTGTTTAATTGCGCTACTCTACCGCCAAGATAAGGGCTTTTTTCTACTATGTAAACTTGATAGCCCAGTTCCGCCGCTTCTATGGCAGCGGTAAGGCCAGAAAAGCCGCCGCCCACGACGAGGATGGAGTTGGACATCCTGGATATCCTCCCTGCGTTAGAATCTCACATACATATGATACAAGCAAAACATATGCTTATTCATGTGCTTGTGAAAGAAAAAAAGCGACCCATACATTGCGGCCGCCACCAAAATCGCTGATAAGACTGATACTTTGTTAATCAAAGTTGTGGCAAAAGCCCTGTTTTAAGTATGTCACTCTATGACAAACTCCGAACACATTTCGCGATAATACCATATCTACATAGGGGCTTCCCCCTCTTATAAAAGAAGGGGAAGCACCACTAATACTTTACCCTAGGTAGGGATGATTTGATAATAAGGCTTCTTAAAGATCTTGGTGTCACCAGTGGCTGGATCATACTTTGAGTTTACAAAGCACTTCCACTTGTTGTCGTCAAGGCCCAAGAAATCGGCTCTGTAATAGAAGCCAGGATAACGGGATTCTTCACGGAAGCGGATATGCTGCATGTGTAAACGTACAGTCCACAGACGGTGATAGTTTTCCCAGCAGCGGAGCAATTCGTGAAGGTCACGAGCTGCAAGCTTGTAGGAGTCTTCTTCGAGCATGCCAAGCAAATGGAAACCAGTTGCAAGCAATGCACCAGAAGTGGTGTAGTAGTTGGATACGCCGCCGCCATATTCGTCGGTGCACTTCATAAGACGCATCATGAAGTTCTTTGGCGAAATATAGTTGGGGTTCACATTAGGATCTGTAGAAGCGTCTTTGCCTTCCATATAGTTGTAATATGGACGGTAGATAAGCTTCTTAAGATCTTCAGAGCTTTCATTAAAGGAAGGCTTAAAGTCTTTGTGATCTATGCACCAACGAACCATTTGCTTACCGCAAATACGTCCTTCGGCGTGTGAACCGGAAGAGAACTTATGGCCGGAGGCGCCAACGCCGTCAGCACAAGTCCAAAGGCCTTCAACGGTGGTCATACGGTTGTATACTTTACCGTTAGAAGCTTTTACTTTGTAGTCTTCAGGAACCCATGGCTCGTCTGGACCGGAAACCCAAATACCGCAGCAACCAGAGTGGGAGCCTAGTAGATAAGGTTCGGTAGGCATGATTTCAGAGCCAATTTCTTCAG
>CAYJGS010000176.1:0-4568 GCA_964369505.1 uncultured Desulfovibrionaceae bacterium
GTAGCGTGGCAATCCATGCCTTTCCAACTCGGAAAGTCGAGTTATTATACGTCAAACGCCGAAGGGCGGCAAATGAAAATTGCCCTCCAAAAGAATTTATGCTAGAATACGCGGTCTTGAACAGACCAACACGTAAATAATACAAAACTTAGAGGGCATTCATGAGCGATTTAAAAGAAATGTATAAAAAGGTACAAAAAGACGCCTTTCCAGACAGCATGACCATCACCCTCGGTGATGAAACATTGGTATATAAAAAACGCACTTGGAATATTGATAACGAAGAAAAGGGCCTGCGCTACGGCGAAAACCCCGACCAACCCGCCGCTTTATACCAAATGGTAGAAGGTTCCCTTTCTTGCGGTGGCCTTGCATGGCGTGGGCCAAAGCACGGCATAGTATCTGCCATGACCGAAAAAAATATGCTCCAAGCGGGCAAACATCCCGGCAAAACCAATATGACCGATGTGGATAATGGCGCCAATATTTTGCAATATCTTGCCACTCACCCTGCTGCCATTATATTAAAGCACAACAATCCTTGCGGTGCTGCTTGGTCGCGCACAAGCATTGGCGATGCCCTAGAAAAAGCCTTTTGGTGCGACCGCATTGCCGCCTTTGGTGGTGCTGTGGTTGTTAACCGTCAATTAGACATGCAAGCTGCTGAACTTATATCGCAAAATTATTTTGAAGTTGTGGCGGCACCGTCATTTGCCGAAGGAACCCTTGAACTTTTAAAAACACGCAAAAATTTACGCATTATGCAATTACCCGGCCTTGCTCGTCTTGAAGAACTCACCGATTCATCGTTTTTAGACATAAAAAGCTTAGCCGATGGTGGGCTTATTGTGCAAAAATCCTTTGTGAACCGCATACTGACAGCGTGCGACTTTTTACCGGCCACCGGCACCAATAAAGAAGGCTCCACAGTCACCGCACGCAAGCCAAGCCCCCAAGAAATAGACGACTTGCATTTTGCTTGGGCTGTAGAATCGGGCGTTACTTCTAATTCTGTAATTTTTGCTAAAGACGGCGCAACCCTAGCCATAGGCACCGGCGAACAAGACCGTGTGGGCTGTGTGGAGCTTGCCATTCATAAAGCTTATACCAAATATGCTGACACCTTGTGTTTTAAAGAAAATGGCATTTCACTTTATGAACTGAAGCTTCAAGCAGAAAGTGATGCTGAAGCCCAAACTAAAATACAAAATATCGAAGAACGCACCCAAAAAGCTTGTGGCGGCTTGCAGGGTTCTGTGCTCATTTCTGACGGCTTCTTCCCTTTCCGCGATGGAGTGGATGTGGCCATGGCTGAAGGAATCACAGCCATTGGGCAACCCGGTGGTTCTGTGCGTGATTATGAAATAATTATGGCCTGCAATGAACAAAGCCCGCAAGTGGCTATGGTGTTTACGGGGCAGCGATCTTTTAAGCACTAAGAATTATTTATTATGTAGCCATACATTTACAAAAGAACTATAAAAATACACAATAATATTTGACTATAGTTGAGTTAAGTATAAAGCGCAAAAGCGCTCATCTTTCCCCCTTGCCGAAGGTTGTAAGGGGGGTGCGCGGAGCGATAGCGATGCGTGGGGGGATCCCTTCGAGCTTCCGCTTTTTTGCCACATTGCAAGGATAATCTGAAAAACTAACTTGTCTTATTGTCAGCAAAAAAGCGGATGACGTTTTTTTGTATAATTTTAGATAAATTTTGCTAAAGTATACAAAAGTAGCGCTATACGCCAAAGGCCGCACCACTCTAAACTTCAAATATTTTTTCAAAAATTCTTTGTTATATTAAGCGCGTCTAAAGCAACTAGAAAATAAAATTTAACAGTTAATATATGATGTTGCCAAACCACCAAGGGCTGTTTCTTTAAATTTACTGCTCATGTCGCGGCCAATTTCGTTCATGGCGCTGATGGTATGATCAAGGCGCACTTTATGGTCGCTCGAACGTTCTGTGATTGTTAAAATAGATGCATTATACGCTTTCACAGCGCCCACGGCATTTCTTTCAATACAAGGAATGAGTACAAGCCCACCCACAGGATCACACGTCATACCCAAAAAATGTTCCAAGGCCACTTCGGCCGCATTGGCCACCACCTTGGCAGGATACCCTTTAGCTTGAGTAATCATGGCCGCTGCCATGGCAGAAGCCACACCAATTTCTCCTTGGCACCCCACCTCTGCACCGGCAATGGACGAATTATGCTTGCACAAAAAACCTATGCTCACAGCCGCAAGCAAGCCCTCGCGCAATGTCTGCGCGCTCATAGCAAATTCACGCTGCATCATATACAGCATGGCCGGCATCACTCCGGCAGAACCACAAGTGGGCCCTGTCACAATAACACCGCCATCGGCATTTTCTTCTGCCACCGCCAAAGCATAGGCATTTAGCTTGGCCAAAAATATATCAGGTGCGTATGCCAGTTTTTTACTGGCTTCAAGTATGCTTTGCGCCTTGCGCGGATACTGGATATAGCCTGGTAAAACACCGTCTTTAGAAAGCCCACGCTCCACACTTTGCAGCATTAAGTGCATGATTTCGTCTAATTGATCATTAATTTCTTGACGGGTCAACCCCATAATGGCCATTTCATTTTCTAGCATCATTTGCGGCAAAGAAATATTTTTTGCTTTAAGCAAAGCCAAAATGCTGGTCATGGAATAATATTCATGCACAGGCTTACCGCGCTTTTCCGGTTCTTGCCCTTTCCATTGAATAAAACCACCGCCTACAGAATAATATTCACGCCAAAGCATGCTCAAGCCTTCGGCATCGAGTAAATCAATAATCATGGTGTTATTATATGGATAGTCATGCTCAATGCTATCAAAAACCACATCCTCCACAGTGATGGGAATTTGTCCCCCGGCTATGGTATTATATAAAATTTTGCTGGGGTTTTCGGCAATGTCTTTTAAAAGAGTGGGCGGACATTTTTGCGGCTGTGTGCCAAGCAATCCGGCAATAATGGCTATGTCTGTGCCATGGCCTTTGCCCGTAGCACTTAAAGAACCAAAGAGCCGCACTCTAAATTTTGCCGGTTTTTTAGGCAAAGCATGCGCATTTATATGACAAAGTTCAATAAAATCGCAGGCTGCCTTCATGGGGGCTATAGTGTGCGAACTGGATGGCCCAGGCCCGCATTTTAACATATCAAAAAGTGCTGTTTCGATGGGAGCTTTATTGAGCTCATGGATGGAGTGCTGGTGATATTTTGTCATAGTCGCTCCTAAGTAGTATTTTCAGTTGGTATCACTACTGCCAATTTAAATAAAGGCACACTTGCTCTATACGCTGTGAACAGATAATTTTTGCGCATAATTAATTTGCGCAAACATCTCTTTGGCAAAGCGTTCTTCGTTAAAGCTTAGGGCATGTGCGCGTATGCATTCTGCATCAAAATGTTGGTTTTGCTGCTCAAAGCTTTCCATACACGCGCACAAAGATTGTACATTTTGCTCGGTAAAAAAGAGTCCTGTGCTTCCATCCACCACCGTTTCTGTGGCGCCACCCTTGGCATAAGCAAGCACAGGGCAGCCTGTGGCCATGGCTTCTACGGGCACCAAGCCAAAATCTTCTTCACCCGGAAAGAGCAAAGCCTTGGCCGAAGCGTATAATGCGGCTAACTGTGCATCACTTTGCCGCCCCACAAAACGTATATACGGGCTAGAACCCGCTAACGTTTCAAGCTTTTTTCTTTCTTCTCCATCGCCCACAATCACCAAAGAACGCCCCATGCGCATGCAAGCTTCTATGGCCAAGTCTACGCGCTTATAATTCACCAATTGCCCGGCACAAAGATAAAAATCTTCGCGAGCCTTTTGCGGCAAAGTAAGGCGCTCCGTAATCACAGGTGGATGCACCACAGCAGCTTCGCGGCGCCAATGTTTTTGTATGCGCCTTGCCACAGTATGCGCATTGGCCACAAAATGATCCACCCTATGGGCGCTCAAAACATCCCAAATGCGCAATTTACTAAATAGTGGGCGCATGGCCAAGCGCATGAGCGGCGAAGCAGCCGCTAAATATTGCGGATAAAAATCCCATAAATACCGCATGGGGCTATGGCAATAGCACACATGTGTGGTGGTGGCGCGGGTGATAACACCTTTAGCAGGGCCTGATTCGCTGGAAATCACAAGGTCATAATCTGTTAAATCCAATTGCTCTAAAGCTAAGGGCATAAGCGGTAGATATTTTTGATAATGGCGCGTGGAAAAAGGCAGTTTTTGAATAAAAGTTGTATAAATATTATGTTTTTGCAATGTTGGCGACAAATTTTCCCTATCGCAAACATGCGTAAAAATATCCGCTTGAGGATACATACGGCACAAAGCTTCCAACACTTTTTCCCCGCCGCGCATGTGCACAAGCCAAAAATGGATAATGGCTACCCTTGGTGTAGTATTTGTATTCTGCATATTTTTATTCACTGTTATGGACATAAATTTTTTAATCTATTGGAATGCCTCTGCTATCAGCCTGTTGAAAAAGTCGTTTCAAGCAAAATATTTTTTAAACAAACCAAAATTTTCATCCTTCGCAGGCT
>CAYJGS010000177.1:0-4562 GCA_964369505.1 uncultured Desulfovibrionaceae bacterium
CGCAGGTCTACTTTACAAATCAAAAGGAGTTTTTCCAACATACTTATAGCTGCAAACTTTTTACTTTATAGTATTGCGCAGAATACCGATTTTTTCCACTTCAAGTTCCATCACATCGCCGGAGCGTAAAAATTTTGGCGGATCAAAGGCCATGCCCACACCTGAAGGTGTACCGCTGGAAATAATATCTCCGGCCAATAAGGTGGAGCCTTGAGACATAATATGGATAAGTTTTGCTATGGGAAAGAGCATCATCTTGGTATTAGATCTTTGGCGCTCTTCACCATTAATTTTACAACTGATTTCAAGATTTTGCGGATCATCAACATCTTGCCTACACACGATACAAGGGCCGAAGGGCGCGGATTCGTCTAAGCTTTTGCCAGCATACCATTGGGTTGTACGGCGCTGTAAATCACGGGCAGACAGGTCATTCATAATAGAATAACCAAAAACATGCTCCATGGCTTTTTCTTCTGGGATATCACGCCCACTCTTTCCAATAATAACAGCCAATTCCACTTCATAATCATAGCTTTGGGTTATATTTGCGTGGTTTTCTACAGCCACATCAGGCCCCACAATGCTGGTGCAAGGCTTGGTAAACACAAAGGGAAATTCCGGAAGTTTTTGTTCCACTTTATCGGGTCTGGTGAATTCTTCAAGATGCGCTTTGTAATTTATACCTGTGCACAAAATATTGCGCGGCGGGTTTGTATAAGGCGCACGAAGACTGCAGGCCGTGAAGGGCACACGAGCGTGCGCCAGTTCATTTTTCTGCACACGCGACATAATTTCTTTTAAGCGCACATAGGTATCGGCCTGTTCCACAGCCAAGCGCAAACTCACAGGCAAGGAAGGTTCGGCTTTTTGCGCATCCACAATATAGCCTTCTTCTGCTTGCCAAATTCCCCAACGTACATCTTTTTCACTATCCTGTAAAACATAAGACACCAATCGCATAAAAACTCCTTATAAGATAAAACTTTACTATGCCTATGCCAACAAATGTAATGCCCTAAGGGCATGTTGTTTTCTCTGTAAATCTTGCTGCAATGCTTCGATTTCGTGCAATAACATAGTTTCTATATCTTGCGCTGAAAACTGCCCATGCAGCTTATACACATTACCAAGAGCATTGCCATAAGCAGGTGCAGTGTTTATGCCACCACCGCTGCGTTTTTGGTGTTCAACAGTACAAAAGCCTGTATAACAAGCCAGTTTTCCTTTTTTTAAGAAAACAAGGTCTCTATGTTGATCGTCACGCTGTGAAGGCGAAAAAGACAAATTAAAGCCTGTTTCAAGCAAATCTTCTGTTCTAAATACATGGCAACACCCCGTTACCGAAGCGCAAGGGCGTATATATGTGCAAGCATTGTATAATTCACCCATACACAATACATGCCGCACCCCAAAGGGTTCACCCTTGGCTAAAAGTGGTGAAAAAGCTTCTTTGGGCATGAGCATGGGTTCTTCGGCATATGCGCCAAAAAACTCTTGCAATTGTTCATTTTCAAAAACAAAATTTCCTTCAAGATGCAAAGGGCCGCACTGGCTCATGCTGGCATTGCCCGCATCCACTATATGGCACCCCCAAGTGTGCGCTTCGGGATATTCGCGCATGGCACGGCTTAAAGTGCGCAACCAATGGGGCGGCAAAAGTGCATCGTCGTCCACATAGGCGGCAAAAGGCAGAGCTTGTACTTCTGGTAAATGTGCCAACCAATTTCTGGCTGCCGGTGCGCCCACATTGACGGGTAAAGTGTGCACTTGCATACGTTTGCCATAACGCTCTTGCCAACGCCGTAGCACATGGGCAGTGGCATCGGTGGATCCATTATCAAGGCAAACAAGCAAAGCCATATCGTCTTTGGAAGCAAACAAAGAAGCGAGCAAGGCGTCCACATCTTGTGCTTTATTCCACGTATAGATGAGCACGGCGCAAGGACCCAAGGGGGCGTCTAAGGCTTTATGCAAATCAAGGGCATAATCATGCATGGTGAGTTGCAATTGCGTATGCCATGGGCGCAAAGCAAGCACATCTTTCCAAAGATGCAAAGCCGCGTCCACTTGCCTCATATGAGCCAAGCAATGGCCTGCCCTTTCTTTGGCAAGAGGGGTGTAAGCAAAAAGCGGCTGTAAAAGATCATAAGCTTTTTGCCAATCCTGCTCTTGCCAAGCTTTTTGCGCGGCTTGCCAAGCCTGCACGGGACTTGGCAAATTTTCTGTGTTTTTTATTTGCGAGCACAAAGAAAGCATGGCCACACGCTCAGGCGCTAGGGCATATTTCGCCCTTTGTGATAGTGCTGTAATTTGTGCGGCTAAATGGGCATCGGTGGGGTCATACTCAAAAGCTGTAAGCAGCACTTCTAAAGCTAAAGGCCAAAGATTTTCTTGCCCTTCTGCCAATAAGCGTAAAACTTTCTGCCCCCATTCTAAGCAATGGTACTTGCCAGAGCTTGCGTATAAAAAACCAGAAGCAATGCTTGGCGGAATAGAAATTGCGTGTGTCATGCGATACATAGTAACTGGCTTGGTCTTAAGTATCAAGCCCGACTAAACGCCCGATTGAACGTTGCATTTTTTCACAAACAGTTAGCCCTTGCCAAAAATACATTTGTGGTTAAATATGTGCTTGCTCATGCTCATGTGAGTAAAAAAACTTTGGAGAATACCATGCCCATTAAAGATGGCGACACAGTACAAGTTCACTATACAGGCACCTTAGAAGACGGTTCCATATTTGATTCATCAAAAGAACGCGATCCCCTTGAATTTACCGTAGGAAGCGGCATGCTCATTGCCGGCTTTGAGGCTGCTATTATTGGCAAAGAAGAAGGTGACAAGGTAAATACTACCATTGCACCCACCGAAGGCTATGGCGAACGCGATGAAGAACAAATGTTTATGGTGCCTATTTCAGAACTGCCCGATCATATTCCGCATGAGGTTGGCTTACAATTACAGCTTTCCAATGAAGAAGGCGAAATGTTTGTGACCATTGCCGACATAAACGAAGAAGGTATGTTGCTTGACGCCAACCATCCGCTGGCAGGCAAAACTTTACAATTTGAAATTGAAATTATCTCGGTAAAATAAATATAAAGATATTTTTTTCAACTCATGCGCCATATTTCTGTACGCGCCCATACCCATTTTGAAACTAAAAAGAAATATCTGGAGCTTATGTGTTTTATGAAAAGCGTATGTATATATGTTTTTCATAAAACACATAAAAAGTCGTGCTAACTTTGGCTGTGCCGACAATGATTAGTCGTCGTCGGAAAACATATCAAGATATCGCAACAATAGAACTTATACTTTCATATGCACAAATAAAATTGCCAAAAATAAAGCATGAAATGCTACTTTCCGATAGTGATGAATGCCTCATTTTGCCTAGCCTTTTTTTGAAAACAGAACTTTTCAACAAATTGATAAAAACTTTTAAAAAAGGAAGAATTATGAAATATTTTTTTGCACTCTTACTCGGTTTATGCATATGTACAAGTAGCACTATATCTTTAGCACAAGACATTTCAGAATATAACAATGACTTTAAAATCTATATCCTTCCTGAAAATCAAATGACAGGAAAACCCGCTATATTGCTTGGTGCAAAAGCTGAAAAAAACTTTCCTATGTATTTAAATACCTACCTGATTTTAGGGAAAGATAATACCATTCTTGTTGATTCAGGCTTTGGCAATAGACTTTTTGAACACCTTAACACATTACAGATTCTCCCTGAAAACATTGACACCATTTTGCTCACCCATATGCATCCAGATCACATAGGCGGTTTACTCAAAGAAGGTAAAGTGGCCTTTCCCAATGCAACTATTTGGCTTGCTCAGCAAGAATATGCCTATTGGACTAACAAGTCACTTCAAAAGGCACTTCCCGAAAATAAGCAACAAGCTTTTTTGCAAGCACAAAAAGTACTTGCTGCATATGAAAAGAAAGTACGCACCTTTAACCCTAAAAACATCACTGAGCAAAAAGACTTTTTATTAGAAAATATAAAAGCCATTGCTGCCTTTGGACACACTCCAGGACATACTGCCTTTTTGGTGGGGCAAGGTGCTGATGCTCTGCTTATTTGGGGTGATATTGTCCACGTAGAAAAATTTCAGCTGCCACAACCGGCAGTCAGTGTTATTTATGATGTAGACCCAAAACAAGCGCAAAAAACACGAGAAGAACTTTTTGCATATATAGAAGAACAGGGTATCAAGGTGACAGGCATGCATATTGGCCACGAAGGAGCCTCTGTACTGAAGAAAAAAGGTAAAGGTTATGAGCTGATTAAAGCTCCTGAATAGGTTGCACAGGTATTTATACTCTGAGGAAATAAATTCCACTTTACACACAAGAACAATAAAAAAGTAACCCATTTAAATCCAAGTAAGAACTCATAAAGCCAATCCAGTCTTGCATAGAGGTAGGGAGCTGTCTACGCGCGCGCATTTCTGCCAAATCTAAAAAGGACGTGACAGCTAAGCGCAAGTTTTGCAATTCATCTTCGGAAAGATAATTTTTAGCTACGGTTACATCCGTTT
>CAYJGS010000178.1:0-4534 GCA_964369505.1 uncultured Desulfovibrionaceae bacterium
GATCTTCAATTTTTTCGCGGCGGCGGATGAGGCTGTGATTGCCTTTGGCATCAATGAGCACTTCTGCGGGGCGCAGGCGTTGGTTATAGGTGGACGACATAACATAGCCATAAGCTCCGGCATCTAAAATGCCCAAGGTGTCCCCTTCGTAAATGCGGGGTAAAAGGCGCTTTTTGGCCAAAATATCGCCGCTTTCGCAGATATTACCCACAACACTTTGTTCCAAAAGTTCTGTGTCTGGGTTGCCGTCTTTGCGATACACTTCTACATCGTGGTGCGAATCGTACATAACAGGGCGCGCAAGCACATTAAATCCAAGGTCGGTGCCGGCATAGATATTATCGCCATTGGTTTTTACAGCGTGCACTGTGCCAAGCAATATGCAGCATTCAGCCGCAATGTAGCGGCCGGGTTCCACATAAAATTTGCCTTGATATTTTGTGCGGGTTGTAAAGTCGCTTAAAAGGGCGTGCAATTTGGTGCCAAGTTCTGCAAGGTCAAGGCGTTCTTGATTTTCATATTTACGATAGGGTATGCCAAAACCGCCGCCAAAGTCGATGACTTCAAGGTTTGCCAAGGCATTCTGCGGTAATTTTTCTGCCAAATCTAATAAGAAACTTGCGGCGTTTAGATAGCCTTCGGCTTCCATGAAAAGTGAACCTATGTGCTGATTGATGCCGGCAAGCTTGAGATTGTATTTTGTAAGTATGGCAAAAACATCGTGCATCATTTCAGGGCTTACGCCAAATTTATTTTGTTTACCGGCGGTGTTAACTTTTTGGGGGGGGCCTGCACCAATGCCTGGGTTAAAGCGCACCATAACCTTGCCGCCCTTATTAAGCGAACCGAGTAGTTCCAGCTGCGAGAGCGAATCCACGCTTATGAGCACGTTATTATCAAGGGCATTTTGAATTTCTTCTGCAGAAATATTATTGCAAACATACAGTATTTTATCATTACTGAAGCCTGCTTTTTTATTCATAAAAAGTTCGCCGGGGCTCATGGCGTCCACAAGGCAACCTTCTTCTTCCACAATTTGTAAAAGACGTAGATTGGTGTTGGCCTTGGCAGAATAATTGACATGAAAACTTTCTAAGCTTGATAAATTTTTTAACTCACGGCAACGCTCACGCAAGATATTTTCATTATACACATAAAGAGGCGTGCCATAGGTGGCGGCCAATTCTTCAGGGGTGGTATTTCCAAAAAAATCACAAGAATCAGAATAAGTAGAACGTACGTTGGGCATGATAACCTCGTAAAAAAAATTAAAATGAAGCATTTTTTTTAGCTGTTATACGGGAAGCTTGTCAAGGATTAATACAAGCCCCATGCAGGCGCGTTTATAATTCCCCCTTCCATCCTCAAAAAAGGCGGCAGGGGGACTGCAAGCCCTCTACAAAAGACTTTGCCAAGGGCTTTTTTTTTATATTTTATAAGTATTTTATGAAATGTAAAGTAATCATCTTATGTTTTTATAAATAATCCTCTAAATATAGCATAGATTGTATTGGTATCTTGCTCAATTGGTGGATTTTTTTAAAATTTTAAATATAAAGAGGTTTTTATGAATGCAGTAAAAAAGGTAACAGTGGGCACTTTGGCCTTAATGACGGTGGCTTCTGTGGTGAGTTTGCGCGGTTTGCCCATGCTGGCCACCGAAGGTTATACCATGTTGTTTTATATTCTTTTTGCCACGGTGGTTTTCTTATTACCGGCATCCTTGGTTTCGGCAGAGCTTGGTTCTGCTTTTGCCGAAACAAGCGGCGGTGTGTACACGTGGGTAAAAGCGGCCTTTGGTTCGCGCTTAGGTTTTATGGCTATTTGGTTGCAGTGGATACAAAATGTGGTGTGGTACCCCACGGTATTGGCTTTTGCGGCTTCTTCGCTGGCTTATTTTTTTAGAGATGATGCTTTGGCTTCTAATGGTTATTACACAGGCGCTGTTATTATGGTGGTGTATTGGATAGCCACAGCTGTGGCTTTGGCCGGATCCACGGCGGTGAATACGGTGACCCGCTATGGTGTTTTACTTGGCACTTTGTTTCCCGGTTTGCTCATGATTATCTTGGGTTTTTTGTGGGTGGATCAAGGCAATCCCATAGCCCTTGAAATGCAAAGTGTGGTTGTAGATGGTGTGGACAAAGTAGAGCGCGCCCATGCGCGGTTTTTGCCGCATATTACTAATCTTGGCAGCATAGCTTTTCTTGCCGGTATTGTTTTGCTTTTTGCCGGAGTAGAGGTGCAAGCTGTGCAAGCGGCCGATATGGATAATCCCAGACGCAATTTTCCTTTAGCCATGTTTTTGGCTTCTGTTATTATTGTTATTCTTTTTGTTTTGGGTTCATTTGCCATTGCTTTTGTTATTCCTGCCCATGAAATAAGCCTTACAGCCGGGCTTATGCAAAGTTTTAAAATATTACTCACTAAATTTCATATGGAATTTCTCATACCCATTGTGGGTTTGCTCATGGCTTTTGGCGCTATTGGTGGGGTTATGTCTTGGGTAACGGGGCCAAGTCGCGGTCTTTTGCAAACGGCCAAAGAAGGGGAAATGCCGCCCTTCATGGCGAAAACCAATAAAAGTGGCGCCCCGGTGACTTTGCTTTTCATGCAGCTTGTGGTTGTAACCGTATTGGCTTTGCTCTATTTTTTGATGAAAGATGTGTCTGTGGTATTCTTTGTACTTTCGGCCATGACGGCCACATTATATTTGGTCATGTACATGCTCATGTTCGCTGCAGCCATCCATTTACGCCATACACAACCTGATTTACCACGCCCTTTTAAGGTGCCCGGTGGCACTTGCGGCATGTGGCTTGTGGCCGGTGTGGGTTTTTTGGGAGTAGCATTTGCCTTTGTGGTGGGATTTTTTCCGCCATCGCAGCTACCCATTGGTAATCCCACATTGTATGTGGCCTTGGTGGCCGGTGGACTCATTATTTTTGCAAGCATGCCCTTACTTATTCAATCCATGAAAAAGCCTTCATGGAAAATTGACGTTGCAACTAAATCATAAAGGAAATTATTATGAAAAAAGAATCTTTTGTAAGTAATGACGATATTTTTGCCTCTTTGGATCGCATTTTGCCTCACGCACATTTTCCCAAAGAAGAGCAGTCGCACCGTGCTATATACCAAGCTGTGCGCGATGAATTGATGCTTGATGGCAATTCGCGGCAGAATTTGGCCACGTTTTGTCAAACGTGGGTGGAGCCGGAAGTGCATAAACTTATGGATGCGTGTATTGATAAAAATATGATTGATAAGGACGAATATCCGCAAACCGCCGCCATTGAAATGCGTTGTGTACGCATGTTGGCCGATTTGTGGCAAAGTCCTTCGGCCGAAACTACCCTTGGATGCTCCACCATTGGATCCAGTGAAGCGGCTATGCTTGGGGGCATGGCCATGAAATGGCGCTGGCGCGCGCAACGTGAAAAAACAGGTAAATCTACAGATAAGCCTAATTTAGTTACGGGGCCTGTGCAAGTATGCTGGCATAAATTTGCGCGCTATTGGGATGTGGAATTGCGTGAAATTCCCATGGAGCATGGAAGATTACTCATGACAGCGGAAGAAATGCTTAAATATGTAGATGAAAATACCATTGGCGTTGTTTCTACTCTTGGCGCTACCTTTACAGGTGCCTATGAACCCATAAAGGCCATAAGTGACGCTTTGGATACTTTGCAAGTAGAAAAAGGCCTTGATATTCCCCTGCATGTGGATGCCGCCAGCGGAGGATTTTTGGCGCCCTTTATAGAGCCTGATTTAGTATGGGATTTTCGTTTACCAAGGGTAAAATCCATCAATGCTTCCGGTCATAAATTTGGACTTGCCCCTTTGGGTGTGGGCTGGGTGGTTTGGCGTGAAAAGACGGATTTACCCGAAGAATTGATATTTTGGGTCAATTACCTTGGGGATAATATTCCCACCTTTGCCATTAATTTTTCGCGGCCCGGCGGGCAGATTATAGCGCAATATTATATTATGGTGCGTCTTGGTATGGAAGGTTATGCCAAAGTGCACAAGGCTTGCTATGATACCGTGGCATATTTGGCACAAAAATTGGATAAATTGAATCTTTTTGAATTTTTGCATGCAGGAAAAAACGGTATTCCGGCTTTGACGTGGACGCTTAAAAAAGAAGCGGATGTGCCTTTTACGCTGTATGATATATCTGAAAGATTGCGCGTGCGCGGTTGGCAATTGCCGGCCTATAGCATGCCCAAAAATTGCACGGATTTGGTAGTTATGCGCGCCCTTATTCGGCACGGTTTTAGCCGTGATATGGCAGATCTGCTTTTGCAAGA
The DNA here is from genome assembly GCA_964369505.1 of uncultured Desulfovibrionaceae bacterium. Taxonomy (GTDB): domain Bacteria; phylum Desulfobacterota; class Desulfovibrionia; order Desulfovibrionales; family Desulfovibrionaceae; genus CAYJAD01. The sequence goes on from CAYJGS010000178.1 coordinate 4,317, forward strand.
TATAAGTAAGGCCATAGAATATTTACAGGAACACGCACCCAAAAAAACTTTGGACAAGGGAACAGTAGGGTATAGCCATACAGGGCGCTAGCAGTTTTAGGCTTTTGCACAATTTATTGTGCCAGAGTGATGACAAAGTCTTTTGGGGGAACCTTTTTTGTGAGAACAAAAAAGTGTTCCCCCCGCTCAGAACTGGCCCCCTCCAAAAAAAACTTTAA
>CAYJGS010000179.1:0-4523 GCA_964369505.1 uncultured Desulfovibrionaceae bacterium
ACGGTGAAAGCAAGTTTCACCTACTCTTAATTTTCGGCTCGCGGCTGTGGCCGCTACGCTCCTTCGCTTACGCTTCAGAGCTTCGCGTTGACTTTGTCAGCGCGGAAAAGCAATCTGCATCATCCACACTTTTTAGTCAAGCTTTTTTTTACACTTTGGAAACTTTTTTGTGTCAGCTGTGTTTCAAGACATTTTCACGAAGAAGTGTTCTCCAGAAGCGCGAAGGGCAATCTGCATGAAAGAGACGAAACAGTCAAGAACATTTTTCAACTTTTTTGAAGTTATTTTTTTTCACTGTTATTTTAAAGAGATAAACATTTTTAAAACGTGGGCAAAGGAAATTTGCAGCCCGCCTTGTTTCCGCAAACACACCACCGTACGCGCTCCTTGCAAGTTAGGAAGGAGCTTATTTTGTTATACTCGCGGAAGGCTAAATATTCGACATTACCCTTTGGCTCACTATTTCATAATGCCCTTGCTCACAAGTACCCAGGCAGGGCCTTTAGCATCTAAGTGATAGGCAGTATAGGCCGCCTCTTGCCCGCCTCCGGTAAAAATATCAATGCGATTTCTTTTGATGGCGCCGCCCACATCTTGAGAAAATCCAATACCACGCAAGGGTTGCTTCTTTCCGTTTTCAAGGGGCAAATTCACACCATAGGCAACCACACTGCCCAAGGGAATGAACTTTCTGTCGGTGGCAATACTAAGCCATGGTTCAATAACCGTACCCATAGCACCCGTGGCACCTTGTGTTCCCAATCGGAAAAACACATAACTTGGATTTTGACGAAACACCTCCATCATACGATGGGGATTTTTGGCAAACCATTCTTTTTGCTCTTGCACATCTCCATTTTCTATGAGCCCCATTTCACGCATAATGCGCCCACTGGCCACATAGTCATGACCATTTTGTGCAGCATAGTTGATAGGCGAAGATGTGCCGTCTTCATAAAGCAGGCGCCCGGAACCTTGGATTTGTAAAAAATAAATATCCACAAGGCTTTCAGCCCAAGCTATTTCAAGGCCGCGCCCGGCAAGAATGTTTCTTTCGTCGATGGCGCTTCTATCGTGGTATTTACGCCCTCTTTTACGCCAAGACCGAAGCTCTGGTGGTGCTTTATATATAGGATAATAACCGGCCTTATATGTGCGTGAAGCCTTGAGCGTTGGTTCATAATAGCCCGAATAATGTATGCCTTCCTGCACAGGAACCCATGAAAAATGCTCTAAAAACAACTTGGGATTAGCGTCGAGCATGGGCAAAAGCCTCTGCAAATCCATAAGGGTTTTTTCCATTTGCCCCCACGTGAGTTGCAAACCCGGTCTGGCAATGGCCACAGTGTGAGGTTTTTTTGTGCGCACATAGGCTAAACTCTTACGCAACGTGGGTTCAAGCATGCGCCAGGAAGAAATATGTTGATTTTGTGGGGCTAAAAATTGTAAAAAGCGCTCAGGGCTTTCCATCTGTACTAAATTTTTAGGCTCTTCAATGACTATTTCTTTTTGGCAAGCAATGCCAGAAAGGCTTAAACAAATGAGAAATATTTGTAATATCTTTTGTAAGCTTAGTTCAAACATTTTTTTTCCTTAAAAGGCTATATATGAAAAATTTTCCAAGTCCAGAATGTTTTATGCCACACCGTGTATCCTATGGTGAAACAGACACTATGGGGGTTCTTTATTATGCAGAATATCTACATATATTTGAACGCTCCCGCAGTGAATATATCCGCGCAAGGGGTATTAGCTATGCAGAAGTAGAAGCGCAAGGCATATTCTTTCCTGTGCGTGAAGCACAATGTCGTTACCGTGCTTCAGCGCGTTATGATGACCTTATTATAATACGCGCAGGCATAGCAGAATGGGGCAGAGCTTCTTTTACATTTGTATATGAAATTTATAATGAAGACAAGAGCCGAATCTTGGCCGAAGGCATGACACAACATGCTGTAGTTAATAGAGAAGGTCGTCCTTGCGCTTTGCCGGCTGAACTGCGCAAGCAATTAAGTTAAATTATGTCGTATCTTCTTCTGCCAAGCCTTGAAAAATGCCTAGCACATATTGTTCTAAGGCGGGTAAATTTTGCAAGTGCGTAATATGCGCACTTTTTTGCCCGTCTGGCAATATTTCTTGCACGTGCCAAAGTGTATTTCCCGCTCCCATACTGTGTGTATATGGCGCGTATTCTATATATAATATTTTTTTTGGCAGATGCAGCATAAGAAAGTGTGCTCCTTCTTCAATGCGCACTTGCAAACTTGGATATTTGAGTTCCAGCATATCTTGCAAAGCCACAGAAAGAATATGCAAGCGTTCATTGCGGCTTATTTTTTTGGCATACTCATGACTTTGCTTTTCGCTATGTTCAATGCGCTTTGCCATGTCTTGTTGTCTTTGACTATAAAGAGTGCGCTCGCGCCGCATAAGGCGCAAGCTTATCATAAAACAAATAATGCCAAACCCACCCACTACGGCGAGCACCACCGTGTTTCTATCAAAAAAATTTTGTAAAAATTCCATATATATTCCTTGAGCGCAAATATACGCCATATTTTTATGATGTAAAATATTTTTTTAGGCAATATAAGGGTATGGTGAGAAAAAAATCACAAAAAAATATATTTTAGGCTTAAAAGGCACAAGTAGAGCTTTTCTTTTTTTTTATAACAAGGTATACTAAGTGGGTATTCTTGTAAAAGTGAAGTGCAAGGCCATATTCTTATTTGTGAGATATGCCTTTGTGACACCGAAATATGTACCAGTAGCTAAGGGAGAATAACATGGCCAAACCTTTGGAGATGCAACGCACCTATGCCTTGGTGGGCACAGGTGGTTGCGGCAAAACATCACTAGCAGAAATGCTACTTTTTCAAACCGGCATTATTAATCGTTTAGGCGCCATTGAAGACGGCACCACCTCCTTGGATTACGAACCAGAAGAAGTTCGCAGACGCGGCTCTATTCAGCCGGGTTTTGCCACCTATGAATGGGAAAAAAACAGGCATTATGCTGTGGATATTCCCGGTGATGGTAATTTTACCGGCGATATCGCTTGCCTACTAAAAGGCGTAGACGCAGCGGTTTTTGTTATTGACGCTGTGGACGGAGTGCGTCCTTTGACCAAAAAGCTTTGGGGGCAAGTGCGCGCTGAAGAATTGCCAGCTCTTGTCTTTATCAATAAAATGGATCGTGACCGTGCAGATTTTCAAATGGCCTATGATGGTATTGTCTCCATATTAGGCATTAAGCCCGTAACGCTTTTTATGCCTATTGTGGCCGGTGAAACCTTTCTTGGCCTTGTTGATATTTTTGCAGGCAAAGCGCTCATGTTTGGTGAAAACGGCGCCACCATCGAAGCCCCCGTTCCGGCAGACCTTGAAGACGAAGTAGCTCTTATCCACGATACCGCCGTGGAAAATATTGCGGAATCTGATGAAGAGCTCATGGAAAAATATTTGGAAGAAGGCAGCTTAAGCCCCGAAGACATAGCAAAAGGCTTGCGCCTTGGTGTGCTTAGTGGGGCATTAGTACCTGTTGTTTCCGGTGCTGCCCTTGAAAATAAAGGCGGCGTGCAGCTTTTAAAAGCCATACAAAATCTTTTGCCTTCGCCCCTCGAGCGCCCTGTTTTTATGGACGCAGAACTCAATGAACGTGCCAGCAGCGAAGAAGGCCCTGCCGCATGCTTTATTTTTAAAACCATTGTGGATCCTTTTGCAGGGCAATTGTCTATGGCAAGAGTGCTTTCGGGCACCATTGCCGGTGATTCTGTGCTCAAAAATGGCCGCTCCGAAGAAAATGAACGCCTAAGCAGCCTTATGTATCTTACAGGCAAAAACCAAACGCCTTGCAAAGATACCTTGGGCCCCGGTTCCATTGTGGCCATTGGCAAATTGAAAAACACCCGCACCGGCGATACTTTGTGCGATGAAAAAGCGCCTTTTGCCCTACCCATGCCAGAGTTACCACCGCAACTCATCACCTATGCCTTAGCGCCTAAAGAAAAAGGCGATGAAGACAAGGTATTTAGCGCTGTGCAAAAATTGCTTGAAGAAGATATTACCTTGCGCCTTTCTCGCGATGGCGAATCCGGCGATATCCTTTTGGCCGGCATGGGGCAATTGCATATTGAGCTTTCTGTGGAAAAGGCAAAGCGCCGCTATAAGACTGAAATCATACTTAAAACGCCTAAAGTACCTTATCGTGAAACTGTGCGCTAAATGCCAAGTACAAGGCAGACATAAGAAACAATCAGGCGGGCGCGGTCAATTTGGCGATTGCTGGATAGAACTTGAAGGCCTACCACGTGGTTCCGGCTATCAGTTTGAGGACGCCATTGTAGGTGGCGTTATCCCACGTCAATATATCCCAGCCATCGACAAAGGCGTGCAAGAAGCAGCAGCTCGCGGCTTTTTAGCCGGCTGCCAAGTGGTTGATTTCCGCGTAAAAGTGTATGATGGCAGTTACCATAACGTAGACTCTTCAGAAATGGCCTTTAAAATTGCAGGATCCGTTGCCTT
>CAYJGS010000180.1:0-4501 GCA_964369505.1 uncultured Desulfovibrionaceae bacterium
GGACGCAATAATCGCTCACGGACTTGACTTGCAATGTCCCTACGTGAATCAAATATCCAATGTATATAAATGGTCTGTAACCTGACTTCATAGAAGATACGCCAAGGTTTAAGGTGCATCTCGTGGTAATGAGGCATTCCGGTATCTTTAAGCTCTGGTGGAATATTGCCTCGCTTTGGGAGTTCTGCAAGGTTCAAAATAGTAGTCTCTAATGTATCTAAAATGACGTCGGCCTGATCGTAACCGTCCTTGTGAGCCATATAGATATGAATATCATCTAAATCTTGCAAGGCTTCTGGCGACAATATGATTGTGTATTTCTGTTTAGTCATTATTTCGTCTTGATTGAGCACGTTCACGAATTTGCGTAAAGGCTTCTTCAGCAGGAACTCCCTTGCCTTGTTCAATGCTTTTGCTTGAAATGCTTAAAGCTTTAAGCAAAGCCATGGTTTCTTGCATGCGCTCATATTCTTCTATGCCCATGAGTACAGCGGTGGCCTCCCCGTTTTGCGTGATGATAACGGGTGGCGCAGCCTCTTCCTTAAACATGCGGATAATCTCCGTGGCTTGTGCTTTAACTTCACTGATAGGACGAATGGCAGAACTTAATTGCATAGGCTATCTCCTTACGAACTAAATTTACACTAAATTTAGTTCTGCAGTCAAGTTTTTGAGCACAAAAAAAGGACTTAGTTTTTTACAACTAAGTCCTTTTTCTATGGTGCCGAGGGACGGGATTGAACCGCCGACACGAGGATTTTCAGTCCTCTGCTCTACCAACTGAGCTACCTCGGCAACACATGAGGGGTTTTACGCAAAGTATCGGCGTTTGGCAAGTGTTTTTTTGGTATTTGGCATCTTTTTTTTAAATGGTTGATATGTTGTGTTAAATGTAGCGAACGTTATTTATGTTAATAAACCACACTATACGACATAACCTCCGGCCTATGAAAAAACAATTCCACGCGCCTATTAAGCTCTCTGCTTTCTTCGTCAATGCCCGGTTTAAAGGGTCTTGTATCGCCATAGGCCACAGCCCGCATTCTGGTGGGTTTAACGCCCTTATCGGTAAGATAACGCACTACAGAGGCAGCCCTTGCGCCAGAAAGCTCCCAAACGGAAGGGTAGGGGGGCTTTACTTCATCTGGTGTGGCATGCCCGCGCACCACAAGGTACATATTGTATTCACTGAGCATAAATACCACATCTTCCAAGATGATATCGGCCGTTTCGCTCAATTCTGCACTGCCCGGTTTAAAGATAAGTCCATTGTGCATACGCAATTGCACGCCCACATCGTCAGAGCTTATGCCGGAAGCGGCTTGGGGTATGGCATCAGCAAGGAGTAATTCTTTAAGTTTTTGGGCAATGGCATAATTGGTTTGTTCTGCTTCGCTGATTTTATCGCGCAGATCGATTTTATCCGTGCTTTGCACAAAGGGATTATTGGTAATGGGGCTTGTGGCATTGGTGTCTAAGTTTTCTTCTCCGGCAAAATAGGCCGCAAGGCCGGCTTTTGTTTCCGGTGGTGCCATGTTCAGCACCCACAAGAGAAGAAAAAATGCCATCATGGCCGTTACAAAGTCGGCATAGGCCACTTTCCATGCACCACCCATACTAATCTCCTATATGGTTAAAATAGATACGTGTAAATTTAATTAACTATTTGCCTTTAAGCTTTTCTTCCATTTCGGCAAATGTAGGCCTGAAAGGTCCCGGTATGGCGCGACGTCCATATTCCACAGCAATAAGCGGCGTAGAGCCGCGTATGGCCGCTGCCACGGCTTCTTTTATGGCATTATAATACAAATGTTCTTCATGGGCGTGGTTTTCAAGCTTTGCACCCATGGGGCCAAAGAAGCCATAACAAAATAAAATACCCACAAAAGTACCCACCAAAGCCGCGGCGATATAGTGCCCGAGCACTTCAGGGGGCTCGTTGATTTTGCTCATACTTAATACAACCCCAAGCACACAAGCCACAATACCCATGCCCGGCATGGATTCTGCCATATGGGTAACAGCGTGAGCCGGCAGCATTTCTTCTTCATGCATGGTGGCCATGTCCACTTTCATAAGGCTGTCAATATCTGAAGGATCACCGGTGGTTAAGTATACACGTAATGTATCGCCAATAAAAGACGTAGTTTTTGTAGAGCTAGAAATAGAAGGAAATTTGGTAAAAATGGGGCTTGATTCAGGTTTTTCCACATCGCTTTCAATGCTGATAACACCTTCGCGGTGCATTTTTGAAAAAAGTGCATAGAGCAAGGCCAGCGTTTCCAGATATTTTTCTTTGCTGGAGCCTGGGTCGCCAAAAATATGTTTGATGCTCTTGGTTATGAGTTTCCAAGTAAATTTAGTTTGCGAGGCAAAAAAGGCGCCCATACAGGCCCCAAGAATAATGACATACTCAGCAGGCTGGAATAGAATAAGAAAGTCGCCCTTGGCCATGGCATAGCCAGCGACCACACTACCGAAAACAATGAATAAGCCAATTATAATATACATATTTTGCCTATGTTAAATACATGTTGCATTTTATATGCCCTTTGCCACACAAAAAATACTCTGTGTCTTGCTTATCGTCCCTTATGCAAAAAACCTTAGGTTTTAGTATCATATGCTACGGAAGCCTTTGAAGATAAAAGTATGTTTTTTTGCGCTGTGTAATGGTAACATAGCTCAAGAATTTTTTAGGCGCAAGGCTTTCGCTAGCATAGTTTTTCATGGCTTTTCTGTTTATGAGGCTAAAATTTTTGCAGACAGTGAAGCTTTCATGGTTTATGAATAAGCATGCCAAAAAAATGCCCTTCCATAATGATACAAGGAACCTGCTCCAACGCGGGAAAAAGCCTGCTTGTGGCCGCCCTTTGCCGTATATTTGTGGCAGATGGTTTTTCGCCGGTGCCTTTCAAGTCGCAAAATATGGCGCTCAATTCTTTTGTGACCGATCAAGGGGAAGAAATGGGCAGAGCTCAAGCCTTGCAAGCTTTGGCGGCAGGGCTAGCACCCGATGTGCGCATGAATCCCATATTGCTAAAACCCCATTCAGATATGGGATCGCAAGTTATTGTTATGGGCAAGCCTTATAAACACATGCGCGTAAAAGAATATATTGCCTATAAAAAAACGGCCTTCAGCCATGTGGCAGAAGCTTATGATTCTTTGGCGCAACATGCGGATATTATGGTTATAGAGGGTGCCGGTTCTCCGGCAGAAATCAATTTAAAATCCCATGATATTGTGAATATGGCCATGGCCGCCTATGCTAAATCCCCTGTGCTTTTGTGTGCAGATATAGACCGCGGCGGAGCTTTTGCCGCCCTTGTGGGCACCATGGCGCTTTTGGACAATGCCGAAAGAGATATGGTAAAAGGATTTATTTTAAATAAATTTCGCGGGGATGCTTCGCTTTTAGACAGTGCCATAGAAAGGGTGAGCGCAGATACTACAAAACCTTTTATGGGGGTTGTTCCGTATATTAAAAATTTGCATTTGCCCGATGAAGATTCGGTAAGCTTTCGTTTATACGGACAAAATGATTATACAGAAGCAAAACACATTGCGGTAGAAAAGCTTGATGTGGCACTCATAGACGTGCCGCATATCAGCAATGCCACCGATGTGGACGCCCTGCGCGTAGAGCCTGATGTGCGGCTACGCATTGTGCGCAAAGCCGAAGATATGGGGCGGCCAAATATTCTTATTTTGCCGGGTACCAAGAATACGGCGGCGGATTTGGACTATCTTCGGGCTCAAGGTTTTGTGCAAGCCATGCAAGATGCTTTGCCGCATATACACCTTATATTGGGTATTTGCGGGGGATTGCAAATGCTTGGGAAAGATATTGTAGATACGCATGGTCAAGAATCAAGCCAAGGGCGTGAGCTTTTGGGGCTTGGCCTTTTGCCTTTACGCACAGAATTTTTGGCACAAAAAACCTTACGGCGTTGCGAGGCCACGTATGTGGCAGAAAAAAGTGCGCCAAAGAGTGTTGTGGGTTATGAAATTCACCATGGGCATACCACGTGCTTAGAGTCTGTGCAGGTAGTATTGAGGGATAAAGTAAACGGCAGCCCCCTTGGCTGGCAAAAAATGCATGGCAAAACGCGCGTTATGGGTACATATGTACACGGTCTTTTAGACGCCGATGCCTTTAGGCGAACACTGCTTGACGAAGTGCGCAAAGCCAAGGGCTTAGCGCCTTTGCAAAAAATACATGCCTATAATGTGCAGGCTTCGCTTGATATATTGGCGCAAGCTGTGCGCGAAGCTTTGGACATGCCTGCCATATATAAGCTCATGGGTTTATGAGTTTGTTGGCTTTATTTTTATGCGCGGCTTTATCCGCTTAGGGCGGCGAACTTTAGCGCGCTTTTTATTATGCGGCCTTGCGTCCCTTGCATTACTTTTGTATACTTTAGCAAAATTCATCTTTTCTATGCGCACTGCGTCAGACTTTAGCGCGCTGTCGCGCTTTTTTTTGTAAGTGGCTAAG
>CAYJGS010000181.1:0-4489 GCA_964369505.1 uncultured Desulfovibrionaceae bacterium
CACAAAGGGCGCTGTGCGTGAAGCACGTGGGTTCACTTCAAGTATGAAAATCTGGTCACCCTTGATGGCAAATTGAATATTCATAAGCCCCACCACACGCAATTCGTGAGCTAAGGCTTCAGCTTGCAAGGCAATGTCGGCCACATGGTCATAAGACAAAGAAAAAGACGGCAACACACAAGCAGAATCGCCAGAGTGTATACCAGCTTCTTCGATATGTTCCATAATGCCCGCAACGTATACCTCTTCACCGTCAGAAAGCACGTCCACGTCTACTTCTATGGCATGTTCTAAAAACTTATCAATAAGTATGGGGTGTTCTAAAGTTTCTGTCACATGTTTTTGGAAATATTCCGTTAACTCTGTGTCGTCATATACAATGGCCATGGCTCGCCCACCAAGCACATAGCTTGGGCGCACCACCACGGGATATTCAATATCTTCTGCCACTGCCAAGGCTTCTTTTAAGCTTAAAGCAATGCCATTGGGGGGTTGACGTAATTGTAATTTTTCAATGAGCGCTTGGAAACGTTCGCGGTCTTCAGCGCGGTCAATGGCATCGGGCGAGGTTCCCAAAATGGGCACACCGGCACGCATAAGTGGCACAGCTAAATTAAGCGGTGTTTGCCCACCAAATTGTACAATAACTCCCATGGGTTTTTCCGCGTCCACAATATGCATAACATCTTCAAAGGTGAGCGGTTCAAAGTACAAGCGGTCAGAGGTATCATAGTCGGTGGACACTGTTTCGGGGTTGGAGTTGACCATAATAGCCATAACCCCCGCATCTTTTAAGGCAAAAGATGCGTGGCAGCAGCAATAGTCAAACTCAATGCCCTGCCCTATGCGGTTAGGCCCTCCCCCAAGAATGAGCACTTTTTCGCACTCGTTCATTTCCACTTCTTGGCCTTGTTCGTAGGTAGAATAAAAATACGGCGTATAAGCTTCAAATTCAGCAGCGCATGTATCTACTAAGTAATACGTAGGTTTGATATCAAGCTCTTTGCGCAGACGGCGTATATCATTTTCAGGGCGTTTCCACATTTCTGCCAATTGGGCGTCCGAAAAGCCGTATTCTTTAGCTTCAAGTAAAATATGCTGAAGCTCCTGATTTTTAGGCGTCATATCATTGGCAAGGCCAAAATTTAAAATACGCTCTTCCATTTCCACGATATCGCGGATTTGGCGTGTATACCAAGGGTCGAAGCCTGAAACGTCAAAAATCTCTGCATCACTCATGCCCAAGCGCACAGCTTCGCGCAGGTCCAAAATTCGGCACGAATTGGGATTGCGCAAAGAAGCAAGCACAGCTTCTTTGTCTTTTTTGGCATTGCGGAAACCAAAACCCAAACCCGTATAGCCAAGCTCCATAGAGCGCATGCCTTTTTGCAAAGATTCTTTAAAGGTGCGGCCAATGCTCATGGCTTCGCCAACACTTTTCATGGCAGTGGTGAGTTCGTCTTTAGCACCTGGGAATTTTTCAAACGTAAAACGCGGTAATTTCAACACTACGTAATCTATGGAAGGCTCAAAACTTGCGGCAGTTTCGCGCGTGATATCATTGCGTAATTCATCAAGGGTATAGCCTATGGCAAGCTTGGCGGCAATTTTGGCAATGGGAAAGCCCGTGGCCTTAGAAGCCAAAGCGGATGAGCGCGAAACACGGGGATTCATCTCAATTACCACCAATTCACCATTAGCGGGGTTTTGCGCAAATTGCACATTAGAGCCACCCGTTTCTACGCCAATTTCACGCATGATTGCAATGGAAGCATCACGCATAATTTGATATTCACGATCACTCATGGTTTGCACAGGAGCTACAGTAATGGAATCGCCCGTATGCACACCCATGGGGTCAATATTTTCAATGCTGCACACAATAACACAGTTATCATTTTTGTCGCGCATAACTTCCATTTCAAGCTCTTTCCAACCAATAACAGATTGCTCTACCATCACTTCAGAAACAGGACTTGCTGCCAAACCACCGGAAGCAATATTTTCTAAGTCTTCCATATTATAGGCAACACCGCCGCCGGTACCGCCAAGGGTAAAGGCTGGGCGAATAATCAAAGGAAAAGGAAGTTCTTTGCCCAAGGCGCGAACTTCATCCATATTTCTGGCAATACCACTGGCAGGCATTTTAATGCCTATATTTTCCATAGCTTGGCGAAATAAATCGCGGCTTTCAGCCTTTTCAATAACGTCTGCTTTTGCCCCAATAAGCTCAACACCACACTCTTGCAAAACACCGGCTTTGGCCAAATTCAAGGCCGCATTCAAAGCCGTTTGCCCGCCAAGGGTGGGCAAAATAGCACAAGGGCGCTCTTTGCGCACAATGGCTGCCAAAGTTTCTTGCTCAATGGGCTCCACATAGGTCCTGTCGGCAAGGCCTGGATCTGTCATGATGGTAGCTGGATTGGAGTTGACTAAAACAACCTCAAAGCCCTCTTCTTTCAAGGCTTTAACAGCTTGCGAACCGGAATAGTCAAATTCACAAGCTTGGCCTATGATAATGGGGCCTGCGCCAATGACCATAATTTTTTTTAAATCAGTGCGTTTCGGCATGGTGACGTATGTAGTCCTTCGCGTTTAAGTAGTGAAAATATATGTTCGTATCTTATATAAAACCAACAGCATAACTAAAGCTGCATAAACTTTACTATCTTAAAGAAAAACAACGAGTCTGTCAAGAAAAATGAAACGAGCAGCTTTTTTGTCTGTCAAATTTTTCTGGAAAAACCTTCGGAGAAGTATATTGTAATATTTCTTATTAGGAATGCTTGCTATTTTCTTTTCCTTCCTATAAGGTAGCATTGCATACTAAAGAAGTACGAATGGTGTTAAATACAAACTTTTTACAGAATAAGGAGAAATTATGTCATCAAAACGTCTGACGACTGTAGGTGGGGCTCCTGTTAGCAACAACAACAATGTACTTACAGCGGGCAAGCGCGGCCCTATGTTGCTTGAAAATATATGGTTTTTAGAAAAATTAGCCCACTTTGACCGCGAAGTCATTCCAGAGCGGCGCATGCATGCCAAAGGCTCCGGCGCCTATGGAACCTTTACAGTAACCCAAGATATTACAAAATTTACCAAAGCTTCCATTTTTTCAAAAATAGGTAAAAAAACTGATTTATTTGTACGTTTTTCCACTGTTGCCGGTGAACGCGGTGCGGCAGATGCCGAACGCGATATCCGCGGCTTTGCCATGAAATTTTATACAGATGAGGGCAACTGGGACTTGGTAGGCAACAATACACCGGTATTTTTCTTACGCGATCCACTCAAATTTCCAGACCTTAACCACGTGGTAAAAAGAGACCCACGCACCCACATGCACAATGCGGGGCACAATTGGGATTTTTGGACTCTTTTGCCCGAAGCTTTGCATCAAGTAACTGTGGTTATGAGTGACCGTGGTATCCCTGCCAGCTACCGACATATGCACGGTTTTGGCAGCCATACCTTTAGCTTTATAAATGATAAAAACGAACGCTTCTGGGTGAAATTCCATTTGCGTACCGAACAAGGCATTAAAAATATCACCGACGAAGAAGCTGCAAAAATCATCGGCATGGACAGAGACAGCCACCACCGTGATTTATTTGACAGCATAGAAAAAAAAGATTTCCCACGCTGGACACTTTCTGTGCAGGTAATGCCAGAAGCTGATGCAGCAAAATTACCATATAATCCCTTTGACTTAACAAAGGTATGGTTCCATGACGATGTGCCCTCTTACGAAGTGGGCGTATTAGAATTAAATCGCAATCCCGAAAATTATTTTGCCGAAGTAGAGCAAGCCGCCTTTAACCCCGCCAATGTGGTGCCGGGCATAGGCTTTTCCCCCGACAAAATGCTGCAAGGCAGATTATTCTCTTATGGCGATGCCCAGCGCTATCGCTTGGGCGTAAACCATCATCTCATTCCTGTAAATGCGCCACGTTGCCCCGTGCACAGCTATCACCGCGACGGCGCCATGCGAGTGGACGGCAACTTTGGTGCTACCGCACCTTATGAACCCAATAGCAAAGGCGAATGGCAAGAACAACCGGAATACCGCAACCCACCATTAGATGTTGATGGCCCCATATGGGATTGGGATTTCCGCGAAGATGATGACGATTACTATACCCAACCAGGCAAGCTTTTCAGACTCATGAGCCCCGAACAACAAAAAGTGCTCTTTGAAAATACAGCCCGTGCCCTGGGCGACAGCGACTTGAGCATAAAACAACGCCATATCGATAATTGTACCAAGGCAGATCCAGCCTATGGCGAAGGTGTGGCTAATGCGCTTAAAGCTATGGGATTAATGAAGTAATTCTTGTAGATTCTTGATAAAAGCTTCTGGGGGAGCCTTTTTTGTGAACAAAAAAGTGTTCCCCCCGCTCAAAACTGGCCCCTCTCTCAAAAAATTTTAATAGCGGCAATAGATTATCCTTTTATGTAAACCTTGCCGCATTTAAAGCTCTAAAAA
>CAYJGS010000182.1:0-4484 GCA_964369505.1 uncultured Desulfovibrionaceae bacterium
TCATTCCAAAAATGCACGCCCATGGGCATGGAGTCAAGCATAAGCGTATTGCGTAGTTCTGCTTCTTTGAGTAACTCTTGGGTTTTTTTAACTTCCCGCAAATCTTTTGCATAGGAAATAACCACAGTTTCTCCGTGTAGCACAGAACGTATGAGCACAATTTCTGTGGGAATGAGTTCATCCTCCACATTGTTGTGCAACCATTCAAAGCGGCAATAGCCTTCTTGAAGCACTTTTATATGGTTTTCTGCCACAGTATCTTGAGAGCTTCTGCCATCGGGTTGATAAATGGGTGAAAGCAGAAGGAAATTGTCTATATATTCTTGTTTAGAAGCAACTCTAAAAGTGCGTAATGTTTCTTGATTACAATCTAATATTTTGCCATCCTCACTCCAGAACGTAATACATAAGGGGATATTTTCAGAGATAACGGCATTGAGTTCTTTTTCAATTTTTTCTTTTTCTACTTCTAACGTTTCTGTAATATCACTTATAATGGATAGGCGAGCTTTTTCTTCGTTATTCCATGTAATACAAGAATCAACATATTGCAGATGTTTTTTTAGTGTGCTTTCATAGCGGTTAAATATGTACGGCACGGACATTTCAGCAATGGTATCATTACTGCAATTTTCGCACGGCGCATCATTTTGGCGTAAAGCCTGATAACAAGGGGTGCCAACAACATTATCGCATTCAAAAAAATCGTATAAAGCTTTGTTGCAATAGAGCACTTCATATGTTTCCATGCTTGCAATATAAATGGGCATAGGAAAAGCATCGAGAACTTTTTGTATTTGCGTACGCTTTCTTTCTAAGGTTTTTTTGAGTTTTCTTTGTTTTCGGGTGTAAATAGCAAGTACCAGCATTAATACACATAGCAAAGCTATGATACTTATTAAAAGATTTACACTTATATAGGATAAATATTGCACAAATTGAGACGTATAGCTTGGGCTTGTGGTGTGCTTTAATAAAATATTACTGAATCTTTCTTGTGGAAAGGCGGTAATGGCCTTATTGAATATGGAAACAAGCCTGGGATCTACATTTTTATTGAAAATAAATGAAAGCTTATCGTATAAAGGCAATATGTTAACTATGCGTAATAGTGGGTATCCGCCTTCAGAGATGGCTGAGCGCGCGGCATAAACATTTTCAAAGGTAAAGTTTGCTTCATTGTTTTCAACAGCTTCATAAGCTGCAGTTATGTCTTCAAATTCGATCAAGGTGCTGTTGGGAAAAGTTTTTTTTATGAATTCTATGACCACAGGATGCAACTTTGAAGCGGCAAAAATACAGTCTTCTGAAATTTGATAGGATTTTCCAATCATGGCTATGGGGCTGCTAAGGTAAGTGTCTGACAATACAACGTTAAGCTCTTTGGCTTTTTCAGGATTTGTGTCATAACTTAAGTGCATGTCTGTTTTGCCAAGGCGTATATCTTCTAGGGCTTCTCCATAAGTTTTGCCATGTATAAATTCAAATTTTAAGCCTGTAAGTTCTGCTATAAGCATGAGAATTTCATAATTTATGCCTTGTATAGAGTTCGTTTCTTCATCAAATTTTTCAAACGGAGGCCAAAATGCGTCGTAGGTAACTTTAATAGGCTTCGCTTCGCGTATATAGGCTTTTTCTTCAGCATTTAAGGAAAAGAATGGGGCTGCAAGCGCACTATGGATGATAAAAAGCGATAATAGCAGGCATGTGATTGTGACAACTACTATGGGAAATGCTGATGATTTTTTGTGCATTGCAGAGTCCTGTTTTTGTTAAAGAATAACATAAAGATACTTTTTAAAAGTGTATTAAAACAGTAAGAAAAAAAGGCGCACAACATCTCTCTTTTATATTGAGAAGCAATATTAGTAGTATTTTTACATTTCTGTCAAGTATGAACAGCAGTATGAGCAGCCAGTGTGCCTTGCTTGTCCAATACGTTGCTAAAATTGTTAACGCTTTGCTGCAATTATTTTTTTTTGTGTTGTTTTATATATAAATTGGCCCAAATTTCCAATTGGTCTAAAACTGTTTGGAATTGTAGGCCGATGGGGCTTAAAGAATATTCCACCCTTGGGGGAACTTGTTTGTGTTCTGTGCGTATGATGAGCCCATCTTCTTCTAATGATTTAAGCTGTCTAGACAGTGTTGTGTGCGTCATCCCTTTGGGCATTAAGCGCAAAAGTTCATTAAAGCGTATGGTACGGTCAGAAAGCAAATAGAGTATATAGATAGACCATTTGCCCGTCAGTAATTTTTGCGATGTTATAAACGGGCATACGCCAAACAAATCAATATTTTTCATAAAATCTCCAAGTATCATTTATGATATCGGTATCATAAAAAAGCGTACTTGCTTCTTCGTTCGTATGATTCTATACAATGGGCTAAGTAAAGTAAATACATATGCGGCCTAGCAGGCTGTTCAAAAAGTGCAATCTGCGTCGGCAGATTACTTTTTTGTTCGTTGCATGGGCCATAAGAGCCCAATGCTTCCTCAAAAAAAGCAATCTTTCTTGCATCTTACACTTTTTGAACAACCTGAGAAAAAAGAAGATTTTGATTTTTTAAAAAATATTTCGTTTGAAACGATTTTTTCAACAGGCTGCTAGAAGCTATTTCATAACTGCGCAACATATTTTTGGTATTGCTTTTTTTGTATTTTAGCGGCAAAAAAGTTTTTAATGTTTAAAACGAACCCTCTGCATAATTCATTATGTAGAGGGTCGTGGAGCGTTGACGCTTGTCAGTCAAAACATATGAGGAAGTTGTTGTGGAAAATACAGAAAAGGACAAAGTTATCATTGAGTGCGCGCAAAAAAGTGTTGATTTTTGCATTGTTATTCTTGAGCCTGAGCATTCAAAGCAGTGGAGAGTTTTTGAAGATGTGATTTTTTCGTTGCAATCAAGCCTTGCAAAGCTTGGTTTTTTTGCAGATATACTCCACAATGCCTTTTCTGACCGCGCGGTGAATATTGTGTTTTGTTTACAAGACCACCCAGAATATATGGATAAAATCCCGCACGATTCTATCATATATAATTTTGAACAAGTGGTTGCAGGTAGCAAGGTGTTGCGCCCGCACTATATAGAAGCTTTGCAAAAATACAGTGTGTGGGATTATAGCAAAAAAAACGTGGATATTCTTAAAAATAGTTTTGGTATAAAAAATATATACCATGTTCCCGTGGGGAATACAGAAAACTTAGAATGTCTCGATGTTAACTATCCCACAGATATAGACGTGTTATTTTATGGCGTAATTAACGAAAGGCGCCAAAAAATTCTAAAGGCTTTGCAAGAACACGGCTTGCGTGTGCTTATACTTGAAAACAGCTTTGGGCACGAAAGAAATCATTATATTGCCCGCTCTAAAGTTATTCTTAATATGCATTATTTTGTACCAGGTATTTTAGAAGAAGTTCGAGCTTCTTTTTTGTGGGCTAACCATAAAATGCTTGTGTGCGAAAGAAATCATGATACCTATGTGCCACAAGATTTGGAAGATATAGCTCTTTTTGTTCCTTATGAAAAACTTGTAGATGTTATTATACATATGCTCAAGGCTCCAGAACGGCAAAAAAAATACGCAGCACAAGCCTATGCCTGTTTTGCAAAGCGTGAATATGTTAAGATTCTTGCACAAACCTTGCAAAAAATGCAATGCACTCCCAAAAGCACGGTGCATACGCCAAAGCGCATGAATGCAGGTTCAGGGAAAGATTTTAAAAATGGCTACCTGAATGTGGATGTTGAACCTTCCATGCGACCTGATTTGTTGCTTGATTTGTCAGAACCTTTAAATTTTGAAACCACATATACATCTAAAAGGCATGGTGCAGTCAGGCTACAAAAAAACTCCTTTGAAGAAATTCTTGCCGGCGATATTTTGGAGCATGTGCCGAATCTTGTGCAAACCATGACAAATTTTATGGAGCTTTTGCGCGTGGGCGGGCAGCTTATTGTGCATGTTCCTTATGAGTTATCAGAAGGAGCATGGCGAGATCCTACACATATACGAGCTTTTAATGTGGAAAGTTTTAGATATTATACCCAATGGGCATGGTATGTGGGTTGGCGGGATTATTGTTTTAGTGTAAAAGATATGATGTGTGAATTTTCGGTATGGGGTAAAAAACTTTTGGAAGAAAAGCACACAACCGAAGAACTTTTACGCATACCAAGAGCCATAGACGCCTTACGAGTAATCCTAGAAAAGCGAGTGACTACCAAAGAAGAAAAAAGAGAATATGATTTACAGCACAGATGTTTTTATAAAAAATAAGCTTTTCTAGAGCCAAACGAAAGTTTGGCACGGTGGCGAAGCCACCGGAGCAAGCCAAAAACCACGCTTTTTGGCGCAGCGATATATTTTAACCGGAAAAGCGGTCAACTACTAAGGAAGAAAAAAGAGAATATGATTTGCAGTACAGATGTTTTTATAAAAAGTAAGCTTTTCTAGAGCCAAACGAAAGTTTGGCACG
>CAYJGS010000183.1:0-4355 GCA_964369505.1 uncultured Desulfovibrionaceae bacterium
ATTGCGCCTACTCTTGATTTATCGGTCGTGTTGACTTTATCAACACTCTAAAAAATCCCCCTTAAGTTTTGGATATGCCAACTTAAGGGGGATTTTTTATTTTATATGTAATGTAAGCTATTTCATAAAAGCCATAATGGCTACAATTAATGCGCTTTGGGCAAGCATGGCGCCAATAAGCCACTTGATAAGTTCGTGCTTTGTATCAGAAATCTTTTTATCAAGTATTTGTATATCATCTTTTAGTTCAGCCCGCAAAGCGTGTATATCTTCTTTAAACTCAGCCCGCAAAGTGTGCATATCTGCTTTAAACTCAGCCCGCAACGCTTGTATGTCTTCCTTAAGCTCAGTGCGCAAAGCTTGTATGTCTTCCTTAAGCTCAGTGCGCAAAGCTTGTATGTCTTCCTTAAGTTCAGTGCGCAAAGCTTGTATGTCTTCCTTAAGCTCAGTGCGCACTCCGAATAAATCCGATTTTGTTGCAAGCTCTTTGCGTGAGGCTGCGTCGTAGTTTTGCACCACGTTTTGCATGACTTCCACTTGCACCTTGGCTTGTGCTTCTGGAACACCGGCTACTTTAAGCTTGCTATAATATTCTAGCGTGTCAAAAGCTAAGGCGGTCATGTTTTACTCCTCTAAATATTTTTCCTTACACCATAAACATACTATAGGTAGCTTGCGTACAATGTCAAGCTGGCCTATCGCGTTATCCAAATAAGGCTTGCCTGTCTGCCCGATTCTTTTTCCTTTCTATACGAAAAAAATATGTCATTCATACTTGCTGTGCACAGGTCAAGGCCAAAAATATATTCTTTTTTTAAACCGGCTTCTTGTAATTGATGTTTGGTCAGTCCCCAAAGATCCATTATATTGTTTTTAGCATTGAACCAGGCTGCATAAGCATCGCCCCATTCCTTTTGAAAATTGACAAATTCAGCAAGGCCAAGGCTCGGGCCACGCACAGCCATAAGGTCATGGGCAAATACTCCATAATAATCGCAAAATCGAGCCACAGCCGATTGGATAAAATGCATGCGATTACCACGCCAACCCACATGTAAGGCCATGATATGTTGCCCATTCTTGTGCGCTAAAAGTACAGGTTGGCAATCGGCTGTTTTGATCATAAGGGCAAGGTGTTTTTTGCTTGTGGCTTGGCCGTCGGCTTCATGTTCTGGTTTACCGTCTACGTTTGTGGGGTGCGGATCAAAAATAAGGTTATCACCGTGCACTTGCGAAAGTTCTGCAAAGGGGTAAGCCACGTGTTTCATGAGCGCGCTTCTATTGGCAAGCACATGTTCATGTATATCCTTGGTAACATAAGAAATATTGCCGCCACCATAGGCGCCAAGGCTTGTGCCACCTCTACGGCTTTGGAAAAAGCATTGCACAGAAGCAATACCAGGAAACGAAAAAGGAACACCAGTTATATCCATAAAATACCATCCTTTGTGACTAGGGCATGCATTTTTATATCAAAGCTTTCTGCAGGTATTATAGGCACAATTTGCCAATCAAAGGCAAGCGCCATAAAAATGCTTTTATTAAGCCATTCTTGTTTGAGCATCTGATCGTAATAACCGCCACCAAAGCCAATCCGCGCTCCTTTTTTGTCAAAAGCAAGGCCAGGCACAAGTATAATATGCGGCGCGTGTTCTTTGTTTTTAGGATATGGCTTTAGGTGTCTTGCGGGTTCTAAGATATGATACGCACCACGCTCAAGGTCTGTTATATTTTTACAAGGAATAAAATCCATGTCTCCTTTTTTGTGCGCATGGCAGCGCGGTAAGAGTACGGTTTTTTTGTGTTTCCATGCAGCGTGTAAAAGTTTTTGCGTGTTTACTTCGCCGCGTATGGGCATGTACATGGCAACACGAGTGGCATTGTGCCAACATTTTTCTGCTAATATAATATCTGCAATATGTTCACTCTGTTCTGCTGCAAGGTTTTTTTCTTGCAAAATACGCTTTTGTAGCATGTTTTGGCGTAATTCCTGTTTTGCAAGCGATACAGGTGTAGCGGTAGAAATTGTGTTTTTCATAGTATAGGCTTTAGGTAAATTTTTAAATCTTAACAGGTTAGTGTGCGTTTACATGTCTAGATGAAAAAAATAGACAAGATAAAGGCTAAATTTCCCTCTTTGCCTTAGTGGTAAAATGGTTTATCGTGTGTACACCATATTCTAACAAGGAAGGCCATAATATGCCAAGTATAAATACAACAGAAAATGCTACAGATTATATGTGGGTTGTGCTCGGAGATATTCATGACGACATGAGCCGTTTTAATGAAATTCCTGAATTGGCACACGCCCAAGGTGTTATTATCACAGGTGATATGACTTTTGACGGAGGAGTTAAGCAAGCAGAGCGCGTGCTTAATGCAGCCAAAGCAAAGCATGCTCATGTGCTCGCACAAATAGGCAATATGGACAGACCGGAAGTCACGGGTTGGCTAAAAGAATTGCAATGCAATATGCATGCAGAGGTGCGAGAACTGGCGCCGGATGTGGCTATTATGGGGGTTGGTGCTTCTACCTTCACGCCCTTTGGAACGCCCAGTGAATTTCCGGAATCTCGCTTTGCCGAATGGTTGGAAGATTGTTGGGTCAAGGCGCGTAAATGGCGTCAGCATGTGCTTATTTCGCATAATCCGCCCAAGGATACCTTATGTGATGTTATAGACGGTGGTGTGCACGTGGGCTCTACAGCTGTGCGTGAATTTATTGAAGAAAATCAGCCGGAAATTTGCATTTGTGGGCATATTCACGAAGCTCGTGCCATGGATCGCATTGGGCGCACCTTGGTGGTGAATCCAGGTAATTTTAGCGCGGGCGGTTATGTGCTTTTACGTTTACAAAATGGACAACTTTCTGTGGAATTAAAGGTTTTGCAAAATGGCTGCTAAACAATGGCCGCGTAGGCCTTCTACAAATTCAGGGCAACAGGGGCAACAGGGGCAACAGGGGCAACAGACTAATAGCCAAGGGCAAGAACATGCAAGTGCCCAGCAAGGCCGCATGTTGGGGCTTGACGAAACAGGGCTCATTTGGTTGTGCTATGGCTTGTATGGTTTGACATTTTTTTCCGGCGCTCTGACAGCCATTGTGGCGGTAATTATCAATTATGTAGCGTGTAATGACCAAAGAGAAAGCTCTGCACTGCAAATAAGCCATATGCAATGGCAAATTGCTACATTTTGGCGCACAGTCATTTATGGCATTGCTTGCGGGCTCATTTCTATGGTGCTGACCATCACCCTTGTGGGGATAGTGTTTGTGTATCCTTTGTGGATAGGGCTTTCCGTGTGGTATATTTATAGGTTGGCTCGTGGGGTTATAGCCTTGCATCAAGGGCGCCCCGTTTAACAGGCTGTTGAAACAAAAAAAGGAAATATATGTTGCAAGCACCTAATATATTAACCATAGCCGGTTCAGATTCCGGCGGTGGCGCCGGTATTCAGGCAGACTTAAAAACCATTATGGCTTTGAGCGGTTATGGCATGAGCGCCATAACGGCATTAACGGCGCAAAACGGTCTTGGAGTTACAGATATACACGCGCCGGAAGCAAGTTTTGTGCTCAAACAAATGCAGACCATCTTTGACGGCTTTCCTGTGGCTGCGGCCAAAACAGGCATGTTGTTTTCTGCAGAGATTATAAAGGCTGTTGTGTCTGGGCTTATGCAAGAATTTGCTAAAAAAGCTTTTCCGCTGGTGATAGATCCTGTGTGCGTGAGTCAAAGTGGGCATGTGCTTTTGCAAGAAGACGCCGTAGCCACCTTACGGGATGAGCTTATTCCTTTAGCCACCTTACTCACGCCCAATAGGCCAGAGGCAGAATTACTGACAGGCATACAAATTGAGGGAGAGGCAGATATTGCCAAAGCTGCCAACCTTCTTTTGGATATGGGTGCTCAAGCTGTGCTCATTAAAGGCGGGCATTTTGAAACCAGTATAATGATGACTGATTGGTTTTGCCTGCCAAGCGAAGCACCCGTGCCTTTGCACCATGCCCGCGTGAATTCTCCAAATAATCACGGTACAGGCTGTACGCTTTCGGCAGCCATTGCCACCTATTTGGGGCTTGATATGCCCTTGCGTGTGGCCATTACCAAGGCTCAAGCTTATGTGAATTTGGGTATGCGCAAAAGTTATGCGCCGGGTAAAGGCATAGGGCCTCTTAATCACATGGCAAAATTATACTAGATAATGTCGCCAAATACGCCTTTTTACATATCTCTGCGTCAGAGTTCGCTTATTTTTTCAGTCAAGTATGAGAAGAATACACTCCCTCAAAATAAGCTCATCTTCCTTCCTACCCGAAGGGCGCCGAAGGCGTAGCCGTTAGGTGAGAAAAG
>CAYJGS010000184.1:0-4341 GCA_964369505.1 uncultured Desulfovibrionaceae bacterium
AAGCTCCTTCGGAGCAGTGCGAGCCAAGGTTTAACGCGCTGTCGCGCTTTTTTTGCCCTTTAGGGTATTTATGCCCTTTAGGGTACAATCCATGCCTTTTTAACTCAGAAAGTCGTGTTTAGTACTGTCTAAAACTGTACATTATATAATATACTATGGACAATATTGAACATTTTAAGTAGCATTGACAGCCAGCCTGTTTTTAGGTAGTTTTCTCAAAGCATAATTCTTTATGCTTTTGAATTATATAACAATATTACCGCATAAGCATAGCATTTCACCCTATGACAACAGACAATGCATCCATCCTTACGGCCTTGGGTATAGAATTAAGCAGCATGCAAAAAACAAATGCTGATTTTTTGAACACTTCTATACAGGCATTATATCAAGCAAATATCTTGCCCATCACCGCCACTATGCCTGTGGATGAACGCACCATACATCCATATGGTAAATTGAGCGGTGGAGCTTCGCTTGCTTTGGCGGAATGCCTTGCAGGCTACGCTTCGCACGCATTTTGTAAGGAAGGCCAATTCCCCACGGGAGTGCAAGTTTCTGCAAACCATCTTGCCGTGGCGCATAAGGGCGAAAACCTTGTGGCCAGCGCACATCCTGTGCATATAGGCAAAAAAACCCATGTGTGGAATATTGATATATGCAATGAACAGGGCAAGCTTATTTCAAGCGTGCGCGTGACAAATATGATTATATCAACCTAGATAATGGAGAACACCATGAGCAAAAGAACCTGGCAAACTATGAAAGAGTATGAAGAAATACTCTTTGAATACCATAATGGTATTGCTAAAATTTCTATTAATAGAGACAGATACAGAAACGCCTTTACCCCCACCACCGTGAGCGAAATGAGCGAAGCCTTGACCCATTGCCGCAACAACCAAGATATAGCCGTGGTTGTTTTAACCGGCGTTGGCGAAACAGCTTTTTGCAGTGGCGGTGACATGAATGTGAAGGGGCACGGCGGTTATGTGGGTAAAGACGGTGTGGCCCGCTTAAATATTTTAGACGTGCAAAAACAGATACGCTCATTGCCAAAGCCTGTTATTGCCATGGTTAATGGTTTTGCCATTGGCGGCGGGCATGTGCTGCATGTGGTTTGCGATATGACCATTGCCTCAGAAAATGCCATCTTTGGCCAAACAGGCCCTAGGGTTGGCAGCTTTGATGCCGGTTTTGGGTCTTCGTATCTGGCGCGCATTGTTGGGCAGAAAAAAGCCAGAGAAATATGGTTTATGTGCAAAAAATACACAGCTCAAGAAGCGCTTGATATGGGCTTAGTCAATGCTGTTGTGCCGCTTGCGCAATTGGAAGATGAGGTTGTGGCATGGTGCGAAACCATGATGGAACACAGCCCCATGGCTCTGCGCATGATTAAGGCCGGCTTAAATGCAGAGCTTGACGGCCAAGCGGGTATTCAAGAATTGGCTGGCGACGCTACCTTGCTCTATTATATGACAGAAGAAGCACAAGAAGGCGGCAAGGCATTTTTGGAAAAGCGCAAACCTGATTTTCAAAAATACCCCAAGTTTCCTTAGAGTGGATTGGTATAAAGGCCACCAAAAAACTTGCCTTTTGCCTAGATAAGCATTATATTAAAAGGGAGCCGTAGCTCCTGCGACAACAGAAACTACGGCCGGCAAGGTGGTTAACACCCCCTGAATGTGCGATTACCACGATAAACGCTGTATTTTTTCGACCCTGTATCAGATACGCCTGATACAGGGTCAACTTTTAATAAGCCTTAACAGCTAATAAAAGGACAAGTATCAAGCTTGCGAGAGCGGCCAAAAATAGACGCACCATAGCTTATACCCTCCTTTCCTGCATTTAAACAGGTCTATACACCTTGCCGATGTAAAAAGAAGGGCAATCACACAAGCAAAGAGTAGCCTATTTGAGAAACAACTGCAAGAAAGGCTGCCCTTTTTAACACCGTACACGGAATTGACATCTTAGTTATAGCTTATTAAAAATAACTATGAGCAAACACTACACCCTAGACATACCAAAGCAAAGCCTGACCTTTGAAGGCAAAACGTATACCAAGCATACGCTTGCAAGTTTCAAAGACCATTGGTTGCAAGAAAACGATACTTCTCCTATTCTATCAGATCTATACAACTTTCTTGTGCAGTGGTTTGATGACAGTGCGTGCATAGACGTGTGCACATCCGGCTCTACGGGCACACCCAAGGTATTGCATGTAAAAAAAAGAAATATGATGGAAAGTGCTAAAAATACGTGCTCTTTTCTGGCGCTTCCCAAAGGTTCCAGCGTGCTCTTGTGCATGCCCTTACAATTTATCGGCGCAAAAATGATTGTGGTGCGTGCCCTTGTGGCCGGGTTAGATTTATATGCCGTAACCCCATCGCTAAACCCCTTAAAGGATATGTCATTTTCGCCAAACTTTGTGGCCATGACCCCACAACAAACGGCTCATTGCATACAAGATGCAAAAACAAGAGTAACATTAGAAAATGTACAGCATCTTTTATTGGGCGGCATGGCTGTTATGCCGAAACTGGAAAAAGAATTACGCACCTTTCCAAACCATGTGTGGCTTGGCTATGGCATGACAGAAACCCTTTCGCACATTGCTTTAAGAAAAGTAAACACAAAAGACGCGAGCCCATTTTTTACGCCTTTCACAAACATAGACTTAAGCCTTTCAGAGCAAGAATGCTTGATTATAAACGCGCCCAAACTTTGCGACGAAATCCTCATAACCAATGACAGAGCAATATTAAAAAAAGACGGCTCTTTTCAAATTTTGGGAAGAATAGACAATGTGGTCAACAGCGGTGGCATTAAAATACAGCTGGAAGAAGTGGAAGAAAAGCTTTCGCAACTTTTTTCCATACCCTTGCAGCTTTCAGCCATTGCCCATGAAGAACTTGGGGAACAATTGGTGCTGCTTACAGAAAATCCTTGTGATAATTGGAAGGAATTATGCGCAGGGCTTTCAAAATATCATCGCCCTAAAGCACACATTATTGTTCCCAAACTTCCCCTAACCGCCTCTGGAAAACCCAACAGGCATACGTCTAGGAAGTTGGCGCAAGAGTATTTTTTGGGATAAAAATAACTTGACAAAGACATTTATGATAATTAATTTTGTTTTGCGGCGATGGTGCTACACCGCCGCATGGGCAAGTCCCACGATGTAAGTTTACGTTACATCCACAGTTTTACCCCTGCTATAAGCCCTTCTTATGGCAGGGAACTCTTTTATCTGCCACAATAGCGGATAATGAGCACAAGCAAGATGCCTGCTAGCACCTGGCTAGCAACATCAAACACGAATTGCTCCATCCTACCCAAAGGGCAGCACGAAGTGCTGTAGCCGTTAGACGAGGAACGAGTCTTACGGATATAGAGAGCAACGCAAGCATACCTCCTAGAATTTTCTTATATAAGAAAGACTCTCGTAGGATAGCCCACCAAGTTTCTATAAATTTTTTACTCACTAATCAAGTCAAAGCAGCATGCAAAGATTTGTACATTTATTCTATAAAAATTAAAATAAACAAAAAAAGCGCAGGCATCTATGAAAGATGCCTGCGCTTTTTAGTATTAATAAAGCAGATTAGCCTTTTTCAAGCGCTTATGCTTTCTTCTTTTGGATTTCTTCTGCTATGGCAGCAGGCACACGCTCATAGTGGTGGAACTGCATGCTAAAGGTGGCGCGGCCTTGTGTTTTGGAACGCAAGTCTGTGGCATAGCCAAACATGGCAGAAAGAGGCACTTGAGCGCGAACGCTTTGAGCACCGCCGCCACGAGCTTCCATATTTTGCACACGACCACGGCGGCCGTTTAAGTCGCCCATAACGTCGCCCAAGTATTCTTCTGGGGTAACCACTTCCACATCCATGATGGGCTCAAGCAACACAGGTGAAGCTTTGAGCATGGCTTCTTTAATGGCCATGGAACCTGCCACATAGAAGGCTTGTTCGGATGAGTCCACATCGTGGTAAGAACCAAACACAAGGTTTACCTTAATGTCTACAGCGGGGAAGCCTGCAAGCACACCGCTTTTTAAGGCATCTTGAATACCTTTGTCGATGGCTGGAATATATTCTTTAGGAATAACGCCGCCAGTGATGGAGTTGGTAAACTCATAACCGCCTTCGCTATTGTGTTCCACTTCGATAACGCAGTGACCGTATTGACCACGACCGCCCGATTGCTTGGCGTATTTCATATCAGACTTAGAAGGCTTAGATATGGTTTCGCGATAAGCAACTTGGGGTTTACCCACATTGGCATTAACGCCAAATTCGCGGGTTAAGCGGTCCACGATGATTTCAACGTGCAATT
>CAYJGS010000185.1:0-4334 GCA_964369505.1 uncultured Desulfovibrionaceae bacterium
CATAAATAAAAATACAAGGTTTCATATGTTTCCTTCCTATTTGCTCTTGGCCTTTATTTGTATCTGGTGTACTCTTTACGCAAGGTTGTACTATTGGTCAATATGGTAAATTAAGTTGACATCGTTACTGTCAACTTAAGTAAAGGCACACTTGCTCCGTCACTTAACAGTGCAATAAAATTGCACTTATGACTACGCAGTGATTGTCTGCTATCGCAGCCAACGGTAGTAATTTCATCTGAAATTACTATAAATATGGAAAGAGGGGGGAAGGCATGGAAAGGCATGGAAAGGCATGGATTGCGGCCTTATCCGCTCACGGCGGCGCATGAGATGCACGAGTAAGCAAGTGACTCGTGCGCGCCTACTTCGCTCAAAGGCGCTACCGCGCCACCTGCGGTAGGCTAAGGAGTTCGCACCTCGCAATGACAAATGATATTAAGGCCTTGCATGCAAAACTGTGGTTATTCACTTTGTATCACGATTTAACGCGCTTTCGCGCTTTTTTTTGTAAGTGGCTAAGGGGGGCTTGCCGCCCCCCTGCCGCCCTTACGATCCCGCTCCCCCCGCTCTGCGCCCTACGCTTGCCCATTCCTTTCGTGGCTGCTTACAGCGAGCCACTACAGGGCATGGTGAGCCAAGGTCTCACCATGCGGCAGCGTCACGGGCGAACATCACGCTGTATAAAAATCGTATTACCTTTACACAAAGCTCAAGTTCGCATCATCTAGAGCAAGGAACGATACCACCGTCTTACATGCAAAGCGTTGTTTTCCTTTGTCATTGCGAGAAAATGCGCTGTAAGGCTTATGTTCAACGATATGCTTTTTTAGCGCATTTTCGCGGCAATCCATCTTAAAGGCTTTGCTCGAAGAACATCTCCCTCTTTCACAGCTTTTGAAAAGGCTGAGATACATTTGCCTGCAACAAGCTCCTGCGGAGCAGTGCAGACTGGATTGCCACGTCAATTCCCCCTTCGGGGACAAGCGCTTCGCTCTTTCCTCGCAATGACAAATGATATTAATTGCTTGCATGGATAATCGGTGGTTACTCGCTTTGTATCAAAATCGTATAAAGGCATGGATTGTACCCTAAAGGGCATAAACCACACCACCACAAAGGCCGCATAAAAACGTTTTTCGTTTGCTAAACATAATAAATTCTGCAAGCCCTCTAATGCTAGCTTTTTAAAAAGATTTGGTGTATACAATCTTTCAGCGAAAATAAGTTTAAGCGTGATAAGGCCTTAGAAGATGCGATCTGTTTTGTGCTTTGTTGACGTATGAAAAAATACTCTTAAGATTTAAATTCTATAGCAGTGTTTTTTTTTGTGTACACGTAATTCTAATTGAGGAAGGGTTCATGAAAACAAAATACATCTTTGTTACGGGTGGCGTTTTATCTTCACTGGGTAAGGGGCTTGCTGCAGCCTCACTTGGGGTTTTACTGCAAAGCAGAGGGCTTTCTGTTACCATTCAAAAGCTTGACCCCTATATTAACGTAGACCCTGGCACCATGAATCCCTTTCAGCATGGCGAAGTGTATGTTACCGATGACGGCGCCGAAACAGACTTAGACTTAGGGCATTATGAGCGTTATCTTGGTGTGCCCATGTCGCGTAAAAATAATACCACTTCCGGTGCCATTTATAATCGCGTTATTGCCAAAGAACGCCGTGGCGATTATGACGGCGGTACTGTGCAGGTCATTCCGCATATTACCGACGAAATTAAAAATACCGTGCGCTCTTTGTCTGAAGGAAAAGATGCCCCCGATGTGGCCATTATTGAAATTGGCGGCACAGTGGGCGATATCGAAGGCTTGCCCTTTCTTGAAGCCATACGTCAGCTTAAATCAGAACTTGGGCGCGATAATTGCCTAAATATCCATTTGACCCTTGTGCCGTATTTGGCCTCAGCCGGTGAACACAAAACAAAACCCACACAACACAGCGTTAAAGAACTGCTTTCCATAGGTATTCAACCAGATATCATTCTTTGCCGTTGTGAAAATCCCATCAATGATGAATTAAAGCGCAAAATAGCTTTGTTTTGTAATGTGGATCAAGACGCGGTATTTTCTTCGGTGGATGTGAAAAATATCTACGAAGTACCCTTAAAATTTTATGCTGAAGGTTTTGACCAAAAAGTTGCCATTATGTTGCGCTTGCCGGCGCGTAATGCCGATTTAAATGCTTGGAAAAAACTTATTCACGATTGTGATAATCCCAAAGGCAGCGTGACCATTGCCATTGCCGGTAAATATGTGGAATTAAAAGAAGCGTATAAAAGCTTGCACGAATCTCTCATACATGCCGGTATTGCCAATAATGTTTCTTTGGAATTGCGCTATGTAAATTCTGAAGAAATTACAGCAAATAATGTGCATACATTTTTTGAAGGCTGTGATGGTGTGCTTGTGCCTGGCGGTTTTGGCTATCGCGGTGTGGAAGGAAAAATCGAAGCCAGCCGTTATGCCAGAGAAAAAGGCATTCCATTTTTTGGCATTTGCCTTGGTATGCAGTGCGCTGTTATTGATTATGCGCGGCATGTGGCCGGTATTAAAGAAGCCAATTCCGAAGAATTTGCTCCCGAAGGCAAGGATAAGGTTATTTATTGGATGAGCGAATGGACAGATCCGACCACAGGACACATTGAACGCAGGCATATGGACAGCGATCTTGGCGGTACCATGCGCCTTGGTTCGTATGATTGTATTTTAGCAGAAGGCACAAAAGCCCATGCGGCTTATGGCACCACACATATTAAAGAGCGCCATCGCCACCGTTATGAATTTAATAATGACTACTTAGATGTTTTGCGCGATAGTGGTCTTGTTTTTAGCGGCACATCCACAGACGGCAGCCTTATGGAAATAATAGAAATTCCAGAACATCCTTGGTTTGTGGGTTGTCAGTTCCACCCTGAGTTTAAATCCACCCCCATGAAGGCGCACCCTTTATTTAAAGGATTTATAGGGGCTGCTAAAGTTAAGGCCGAGGTGTAATCTTTTAATTTCTGATGGGGGGAAGGAAAACCTTTTTGCTTGCGCCAAAAAAGTGTTTTCCTTTCCCCCATACCCCCCATCCTTTCCCAAAACGCGCCAATTACCTATCCCTATCGGGATAGGCTAATAAAATCAAAGTGTACGTAACTTTCTGAAAAATAAGTTTATTTTTGTTACGTTAAGGTAATAACCAAAGGTGCGGCAAAATATGCATTTTGAAGACAATTTGTTGCCGCCATTAAAGTTTTTTGGAAAGGGGGTCTGGGGCCCGCTCAGATCGGGGGCTTTTGTCCACAAAAGGTTTTCCCCCAGAAAACTTTATCATTAAACTGAAAAGCCGAGAAGATATAGTCTCCTCGGCTTTTATAATGTGTTATGCTACAATATTAGCAAAAGATGGCAATGCCAGTTTGGTATTTTTTGTCATTTACAATGAGCTTGATTTCGTATTTGCCTTTAAGGCCAAGCTTGCTCACGTTAAATTTAACAACGCGGTCGTCTTCTTCTAAGAAAACACCGGAGCACATGGCCAAGTGGCGTACTGCGGCAGTGTTGATATAATAGCCATGATTTTCAGGGCCTTCAAGCACAAGCATAACCATAGAGCCACGCTCAAAAGTGCCTGTCATAACAAATTTATCTTCTTCTTCCGCAATGCTAAATACGCGTTCAACCGGCACAACTTCTTGCACTTCTTCCACATCGGGGATGGTGTCAAATGTGGGAGTTACGTCAAGTTCGCCCAAGATTTTGCCTTCGCCAAAAGGAGCATTGTCGCCGTCATGGTAAGGAGAAAGTCTTTCGGCGCGGTAGAAGTTGCCTTCTACATCTAATTCGTACATGACTATGCCGTCTTTTTCTTCCACAGTGATGGAATTGATAGATTCGTTGGCATTTTTGGCAGGGTTCAAAAAGGCGCCAAGAGCGTCAGAGGCATAGCCATCTACCCAGCCAATGCCGCCGGAGTGGGTCATATAGTGGCCTTCGCCATAATATTCTACGTTGCAAATATAGGGAGAGAAGAAGCTTTGGCCTCTTTCTTTACCGTATTGCCACACTTGTTCGATTTCCATTTTTTCGGTGTCTATGCGATAACGCACACCGCGAGAGAAGTTATCGCGGTTTTTGATGTAATTTTCTTTTTTCTTGGCGCGCCATTGGCCATTGTCAAAGCACATGATGTCGCCATCTGGGCAAACAAGGCAAGCGTGTTGTTCGTATTGCCAATCAAAATTGGCCACGTCGCCTACGGGTTTGAAGAAGTATTTGTCCACCATTTCTTGTGGCCAACCTTCTGGGTCGCCGATAATCCAATTTAAGGTATTGGT
>CAYJGS010000186.1:0-4261 GCA_964369505.1 uncultured Desulfovibrionaceae bacterium
ACAGCATTTGCTGTGTCGGTATATTCCCTATATACCTTAAGGGTGCCATCATCTAAAGCTATGTTACCGTCGGCATGGAAATAACTAGAATTTGTAGTCCCAAAAATGTTTAAAGTGGTGCCAGCACCGCTCACAGTTGTAGTGCCCATAACAGTGAGCGTTGAACCAGTGTTCACAGTATATGTTGTAGTATAACCATCGGTTACACCAAGGTTGAAATCGTCAACGGTAAGTGCGGGAGAGCCTATTTGCGTAATGTCTATATCTCCGGTTTGTCCTGTGCTAGCACCACCTATGTTAAGGTCGCCAGTGGTAGAAACACCTCCTGTTCCAATGGTTACATTGGCGGTAGTTGGCCCTGCACCCGTTTCTATGTTTTCTGCAGAGCCAATACTTGCTCCATTAAGTGTCACATTACCAGTTATGGTTGCCGCCAAAGCCACATGGGCACCACCCACCACAAGCATGCTTGCCACGGCAAGACTGCCAAAGGTATTGAGTAAATGACACTTTTTGAGCACGGCCTTATACTTATTTATAAGATTTCCTATTCCATTCTTTGTGAGCATACTTCCTTCCTTTTTGCTTGCAATGTAATAAAATTAGTGCGTTGTATATGATATATAGGCTATTGTCTTTAAGTATATATAAAAAAGCTTAAAAAGAAAAGAGAAATATAAAGGTAAAGCAGTGGGGGCGGCACGTTACGAAAAAAAGCCCCTCGGTTTTTTCATCCAAGGGGCTTTTCATTCATTATGCTACCTTAAAATTCATACCTAAACGTGCCAAATATCATATGGCCTGTTTCGTGCTCAGAAGCGAGCAAGTTATAATTTAGGCCAAAGGTCAAGTTTTCATTGCCAAAATCAAGACCTATGCCGCCGTTAAAGGCAAATTCGTCCACATTTTGCATTTCAAAAGAAGACTTACCACTAAGGCCTATCATGGTGACTTCAGAATTGGCTTTTAAGTCACCTGCGGCTATGATAACGCCAAGGTCAAGCTTTGGTGTAAAGTGCCAACCACTGCTGCCATCGCCAAGTTCTATGTCTTTTTGGAAGGCAATGCCCAAGGGGAAGTACCACACATTTTGGGTGTCGGCTTCCACTTCAAACAAGGGGCCATTGTTTCTGACTTCGTGTTCAGGCGTCATAACACTCATAAAGCGCACACCCACATGGGGTATAATGTCTACCGCGTTGGTTTTAAACACATATTCAGCCGTAAGCCCTGCTGTGAATACCTCAGAAGGCATATCTATGGTGCTGTCGCCAAGTTCCATGCCGGGTGCAGTTTCTTGAGTTACTTGGTTAAACACGCTTGTGTATCCCACATCACCTATGAGTCCAAAGCCATTTTTGCGGAAAGCTGCATATAATCCCACGCCAAAGAAATCAAAATCATTTTCTGTGGCATTATAATCGCCCGTGCTTTCGGTATAGCCTGTGCCCAAGTTAAAGCTTAAGCCTATGCGGAACATTTCACTAAAGCTATAATCCATCCCAAGAGCTAAGCCTGCAAGGCCTGTATCATAACCATGGTCAAAAGTGCCGCCACCTTGGCCGCTTACACTTGACCATTTATACATGGGCATAAGCCAAAGGCCAAGGCCGTTTTTCATGCCCATGGCGTCACTTGCTTCATCCCCTGCGGGAATGCCGGTGCTTATTTCGCCATTTTCGCCCACAGTGACAGAACCTACGTTTTGACCTCCATGGGAGTAATTGCCCATGACATTGCGGGCTATGGTGGCAGCGCTAGAGCTTGTGGCTGCATTGATGGCGGCTATGCTCACCCCACCCACGCTGGAAGTTTGCATGGCGCCTTCAATGGACTCTACGGTTTCTCTGGCTTTTTGTGGCGTTGCGGCACCAAGCCCATAATAATAACTCACCGCGCGAGAAATGTATTGCTCTAAAGCAGTGCCCTTATCATAGTTTAGGCCATAGTCGCGCATGAATTGGTCTATTTGTGCGGCGGTGGCGTCTGTAAATAAAGGAAAGGCTTCTTTAGCCGCTACTTGTTGTAAGGTTATGGTATAATTCCCATTAGAGCCTGTAATGCCTGGGTCTGTATGATTAATATGATTCACTTTTAAAAGTGCCGTATCTGTGGTTATTTGCGTGGCATGAGGGTTGGCACTGTTATAGCCAAGGCCTTGCCAAAAGGTGCCATTGCCTTTAGCCATGGCAATTTGCAATTTTTGTCCGGCATAACCTTCGCGAATGTGCAAGCGTGAAGTATCGGCCACGCGCAATTCGCCAGGGCCTTTTAAGAATGTAGATACTCCATTAAAATAGGTATTAGCCGCTTCGGGCAATGCGTGATAGCGCACCCCATTGGCGTCTACCATGAGCAAGGAATTATGCCCAAAAATGGCCGAACCCCTTTCCACATGGTTGGGGTCGGTGGCAGTGCCAAGATCCACAATCTGATATAAAGGCTCAATCGTACTCTCATCAGAATTATAGAATTTGGTGCCAGTGTCGTCAGCACGCAAGAGAGAGCCATCCACAATAATGGTGCCGTGGGTGCTTGCGAAATTAGTAGTTAGGTCAATACTTGCATTGGCCGAGGTGTAATTTTCATCAAGCGAGGTGTGGAAGTTGTTGATATACAAAGCGGCAGTTATATTATTGGTATTATCCGTATCATAATAATCTGTGCCCCAAAGAATGGCATTGGCATCATCTGTTAAGCCGTCCTTGTCGTGGTCGCCATACCATTGGGGGTGCATGAGGGGCAGCTCTACCATCATGAGGGGCATGGTGTTATTGTCGTCTATATGACCTGTGGAAATCATGGAATTTTGCCCCATGACCAGTGTACCCCGCATGACATTGTCATTGGTTGTGGCGCCGCTATTATCTTCAAAACCGTGTACAAAGTTGATATACGAGGCATTATATGCGTCGGCTATCCATGATGTACCCATCTCTGTGGGGTTCCATTTGCTGCTTACAAAAAAGGTTAAGTCTATTAAGTCTGAAGCCGCAGCCTCGGAATCGAAGGCGCCGTCCACCTGCAATATGCCTTGCTCACCCACATTGCCCACTTTAATAAGGCTTTGGGCATTGAGTCTGCCGGCAGCATTAAGATCTTTTGCATCACCATTAATACCGCCCGTGGTTACCGTGGTGGTGTCAAGCATCTGCAAGATTTGACTTCCTCCCTTAAAAGAATTTTGTTCCGGGTTGAGCACCAAACTGCCCACGGTGGTTGTGCCGCTTATTTCGTCAAAAACTGCAGCGTATTGTTCGTCCTCTCCCCACATGTGCAGTTTCATTTCCCCCATAACGGTGGTATTGCCACTGGTGGTGATGGAGCCTGTGATGCCACCACTGCCAAGAGTGTCACCCACGGTAAGGTCGCCGCCCACATATAGGCTGGCAATGGTATTGGTGGAAGTATTTTCTATGTTCACCGTTTGCACATCGGCATTACCAAGCACGGTAAGGGCAGCACCATGAGCCATGCGGAGCTCGCCTTCCACGTCACCGTCGGTGCTTCTGTCGCCATCACCTTGAGTGATATTGCCCACAGTGGCATGACCTATGACGAGCAGTTCTGTATCAATTAGAGAAGTAGGATCAGCTGAACCAAGTATCACATCGTGCTGGGCCATGGTGCCTGTGCCAAGGGTCAGTCTAGTTTTGTTTGTGCCAGCACTAATAGGAGTATCATCATTGAGCTGAATATCACCTTCAGCAAGCACGGTGTCGGTGCTGCCGCCAAGCAAGGTGAGCATGGATTCAGAGTCTATTGTGGATAAAGCATCACCGCGTAAACCTTGTATTTCCACATGATAGGCATTGCCAGCACTGGCATCGCCCAATTGTCCTGCACCTAAAGTATTGTTGGGCAAGGAAAAGTTGAAGTCTACTTCAGAGCTGTCTAGAGTCAGTCCATCGGTACTTACATTAAAGCCTTCAAGGCGGATGACCCCGTTAAGGCCGGAGTCTATGGAAAGCCCTGCACTATTAACTGCACTGATAGAAGCAAGTGTGCTTTGCAATGTAGCCAAAGAGCTTGGTGTATTGGTGCCGTCCCAACCATTGGCTATGGTCAAGCGACCGTCAAGATTTATGGTCCCAGCGCCTATGGTGCCACCCGTGGTTGCAATGCCAAAGTCACTTTGGTTAGCGATAAGCTCAGCGCGGTCTGCAATAGAAACTGTGCCGGTGGCTGTGGTCACGCTCAAAGTGGCGGCGGTGGTGTTGAGCACAGCCCCTGTGTCTATGGTCAATGTGCCGCTATCAAT
>CAYJGS010000187.1:0-3247 GCA_964369505.1 uncultured Desulfovibrionaceae bacterium
CAGGGCGGCGGGTAAGATGCAACTGGAAGCAAGTTCCAGTTGCCCGCCTACTTCGCTCAAGCTCGCTACCGCTCGTGTCTGCGACGCTTTAAGGTGCTCAGGGCAGCGCATAGCACTTTAAAATAAATCTGAGTGCGAACCTGTGCGCGCCGCAGTGAGGATGAGGGTATCATTATTTATAGCATATATAAGGAGCCAATCAGGCTTTATGTGGCACTCTCTAAAACCCACATAATGCCCTTTAAGCGCATGGTCCACATAGGAATCTGGAAGGCTTTGCCCTGTTAATAGTATATTGATAACATTTTCAAGCAATGACACATCGAGGTTTCTTTTCTTTATCCGTTTAATATCTTTTCTGAATTGACTGGTTGTTTGCAATTTAAGCATCTTTTGACACATCCTCAAAAAATGCCGCCGCCGTGTCATATACCTTTGTTTGCACCTTGCCAGACATGATTTGTTTTGCTTCAACAATGGCTTCTTCAGTTTCTTTATTATACCTTGGCTGCTTTACCTCAAAGGGTAAGCCACCTACCAAAAGAGATTGATGCAGAAAAATTTGAATGGCATCACCAACACTTAACCCAAAACTTGCAAAAAGCGCCTGAGCATTGGCTTTGACATCTGGGTGAATACGCAGATTAATATGAGCTGTTTTTGACATGTTACATATCTCCTTGTTTGTGTAAAAAAATATGTAACGCAATGTGTGCACTTTTGCAATACAATTTAAGGGGGGCTTTGAGTTAGTGGCAAAAAAGCGTGGATGCGTTGCTGTCCATTTGCGTAATTGCTCATTCTTCGCAAACGCAAACGCCTTCAGCGCCCGTTGGGGGGCTGCCATGCTACCTTTATCTTGAAACACATCTTGACAAATTACATAAAAAAATACACTCTATAATTAACAAATGACCTTTAATAAGGTAGGAAGCACATGTCAGCCATAACCTTTGATACCCTAAAATATAGTAAAACCTTACAACAAGCCGGTTTTTCACAAGACCAAGCAGAGGCCATAACTCAAGCACAAAATAGTGCCTTGCAAGAAGTGGTTAATGCCCAACAACTTGTGACGAAATCGGATTTACAGGAAGCAAAATACGAGCTTGAGCTTAAAATTTCAGAGTCAAAGCACGAACTTATAAAATGGCTTGTGGGCGTTTCTTTGGCGCAAATAGCTATTGTGGTTGCCTTGGTGGCTTTTATTAAATAAACTTTTTTGCTGATAAGCTGTTGCAAAAGCCAATCACGGCAAAACACACCCACATAAAACTTACGTACCCCATTTTGGACAGCCTGACAGCACTTGTCATTTTGTGACAAGCGTGTTAAGCTTTTCACTATGTTCGATATAGACTTTGCACTGGCGGTAAAACGCTTTTCTGTGGCCATAGTTCCAGCCTTGCTTGGCATAATCTTGCACGAAGTGGCGCACGGTTATGTGGCCTCTTTGCGCGGCGACCCCACAGCTCGCGCTCTTGGACGACTTACCCTTAATCCCCTGCCACACATAGACCCCACCGGGCTACTTGTGTTTTTTTTAACATCCCTAAGCGGCGCCTTTGTTTTTGGTTGGGCAAAACCTGTGCCCGTGGATACCAGAAATTTTAAAAATCCACGTAAAGACATGATGCTGGTATCGCTGGCAGGACCCATGACAAATATGCTGCTTGCGCTCATATTTGCGGCATTATTAAGCCTTTTGGTTACGATATTGCCCATACAAGAATGGAAAGACAACACAAGCTATTTGTTTTTTGCACTTATGCTGCAAACGGGCATTGTCATAAACTGCGGACTTTGTTGGCTTAATATGCTGCCCATTCCTCCATTGGACGGTAGTAAAATATTGGCGTATTTTCTTCCACCGCACATGGCTTGGAAATATTTGAGCGCCGGCAGATATGGATTTATTATACTCATACTCTTATTGGCAACGGGCTTGCTCGGACATGTGCTTGGCCCCCTAGTCTATACCACAAATGATATGTTTTTAGCGCTTTTTGGCCTAAAATAAATACGATACCAAATAAATGTATATATAATGGTGAAACATGATTGATAACACAAAAACTCGTACCGTTTCGGGCATGCGCCCCACAGGCCCCTTGCACCTTGGACACTATTTCGGTGTGCTCAAAAACTGGGCCGCATTGCAATACGAAACCGAAGCCTATTTCTTTGTGGCCGATTGGCAC
The DNA here is from genome assembly GCA_964369505.1 of uncultured Desulfovibrionaceae bacterium. Classification (GTDB taxonomy): domain Bacteria; phylum Desulfobacterota; class Desulfovibrionia; order Desulfovibrionales; family Desulfovibrionaceae; genus CAYJAD01. The sequence continues at coordinate 2,202 of CAYJGS010000187.1, forward strand.
GCCCTAACCAGCGACTTTGCCGATCCCTCAAACATTAAAGAAAATTCTTATGAAATGGTAAAAGATTGGTTGGCATCCGGACTTGATGCAGAAAAATGCGTTATATTTCAGCAATCTGAAGTGAAAGCACATGCGGAACTTTCTTTGCTTTTATCTATGATAACGCCCGTATCTTGGCTTGAACGCTGCCCCACCTATAAAGAAATGCAACAAGAAGTTACCCACAAAGACCTTAGTAATGCAGGTTTTTTGTGCTACCCTGTGCTTATGAGCGCAGATATTTTGATATACAGGCCAAAACTTGTGCCCGTGGGGCAAGACCAATTGCCACACCTTGAAATGACCCGCGAAATCGCAAGGCGCTTTAACCACCTATACGGCATAACCCTGCCAGAAGTGGAAGCAAAACTGACACCCTCCGCCAAATGCCCAGGCCTTGACGGCAGAAAAATGTCTAAAAGCTATAATAATGGCATCTTCTTGCGCGAAAGCATGGACGACATTACGCCAAAAATAAAAGGCATGTTCACCGATCCCCAAAGATTACGCAAAACCGATGCCGGCGACCCCGACGTGTGTAACCTTTTCCCCTATCACGAACTGCTCTCAAGCCTCGATGAACAAAACGAAATTCGCGAAGGCTGCACCAAAGCCAGCATGGGCTGCATGGACTGTAAAAAAATATTTATTAAAAACTTAGCCGCCTTCTTGGAACCATTACAAAATAGACGCGAATTTTTAGATAATAACCCAGATTTAGTAAAAGAAATTGTCCAAAACGGTAACAAAAAAGCGCAGGTGGTAGCAGAGGAAACTATGCAAATCATACGCGCGCGCATGGGGTTGTAAAATCAGTTCAAAGGTACCATCTGCTTCGTCAAGTGGCTTTTTTTTCGTGGGATTTCTTTGTGGGGGAAGGGGTTCTTTCCTCTAAAGGGACAAGTTCTAGCACCAAAAACCACCCCACACACCCCATCCTCGCAAAACGCGCTTGCGGTACATTTAACTATCTAGATATCTATTATGAAATATCTGTGTATTGACTA
>CAYJGS010000187.1:3257-4213 GCA_964369505.1 uncultured Desulfovibrionaceae bacterium
CCATCTGCTTCGTCAAGTGGCTTTTTTTCGTGGCATAGGGCTTTAATCCGCTCAGGGCGGCGCATAGCATGCACGAGTAAACAAGTGACTCGTGCTCGCCTCTTGCGCTCATGGCGCTACCGCGCCACCTGCGGTAAGCTAAGGTACCGCTCGTGCCCCCCATCCTCGCAAAACGCGCTTGCGGTGCATTTAACTATCTAGATATCTATTATGAAATATCTGTGTATTGACTATGGGCTTGTGCGAACGGGCATTGCGGTGAGTGATGCCGGAGGGCGCATGGCCTTTCCGCGTACTACCATACAAAGGCCGGCACAAAGCACCAAAAAAGCCTTTTTTGAAAAATTGCTCGCCGTAATTGATGCCGAAGCGCCTCAAGCCATTGTGGTGGGTCTGCCCCTATTGCACGACGGAACAGACAGCCTTACCACAAAGCAAGTGCGTAATTTTGTTGAAAGTTTACAAAGGCGCTGCCCTCTTCCCATACATTTTGTGCCGGAATATTTAAGCTCTGAAGAGGCCGCAAGCACCTTGAATGAACGCGGCATTCATGGCATAAAGCAAAAAAACATCATTGACCAGCAAGCGGCAGTGCATATTTTGGAGTCTTTTATTCGCTTAGTCGGCGCATAGCATGCACGAGTAAGCAAGTGACTCGTGCGCGCCTCCTGCGCTCAAGCTCGCTACCGCTCGTGCCTCCCGGCAGGTTAAGGTTCCGCTCACTGCGGCAGATATGATGCGCACGTAAACAAGTGACGTGCGCCTGCCTTGTTCGTGACCTTATCCGCTTAATCGGCGAGTAGATGCACGAGTAAGCAAGTGACTCGTGCGCGCCTCCTGCGCTCAAGCTCGCTACCGCTCGTGCCTCCCGGCAGGTTAAGGTTCCGCTCACTGCGGCAGATATGATGCGCACGTAAACAAGTGACGTGCGCCTGCCTTGTTCGCTCAAGCTCGCT
>CAYJGS010000188.1:0-4163 GCA_964369505.1 uncultured Desulfovibrionaceae bacterium
ACTATGGAGAAATCATGTACCAAATAGAACACTATATTGATGAATTTGGAAAAGACTTTTTTCAAGACTATTTGGATAGCATGAAGGATAAAATTGCGCATCTTAGGATTTTACGTCGTATTGATAGAGCAAGCTTAGGTAATTTTGGAGACCACAAGCGACTTAGCGAATTTGTTTATGAGTTAAGAATAGATGTTGGAGAAGGCCATCGTGTCTATTATGCTCATGTAGGTGATATGGTTATTTTACTACTTTGTGCTGGCACTAAAAAATCTCAAAGTGAAGATATTGTCAAAGCAGAAAAATATTTCGTAGAATATATGACAAAACGAGGGTAATATAATGAATAATCAACAAAAATGTTCTATTTCACACGAAGAAGCGACTATTGAAAGCTTTAGAAAAGACCCTAAACTTGCCCTTATGTACTTAAATGATGTGTTACAAGACGGCGACCAAGAAGAAATCTTGCTTGCCTTGCGCCGTATTGTGGAATCCTCTGGTGGTGTTGCTAAACTGGCTCGCGATACAAAACTTAACGAAAAAACCTTGCACAGAACTCTTTCCACAGCAGGAAACCCAACCCTTAAAAGCTTGCTATCTATATCACAAGCTTTGGGTATGAATATTAGTTTTGTACAACAAGAGCAGGGATTCTAAGAATAAATTAAATGATGATAATGCTGTAATACTCCAAATGGTGTAATATATGTGGATTTACAAAAACAATGCTGATAATACTGCACGCTTTGTATTAGGCACTAAGGGTAAAAATCCTCTTATATGTTTTGGTATTAACCTTAGCACATATAGCTGTAAGCTTTTTAGAACCTCCCGCTAGGCGGGAGGTTTTCTTTTCCATAATCAACTGGTCAACCTTTTGGTTGGCCGCTGTATGATAAAAGATATGGACGGCAAAACAATATACCAGAGAACACCATGGGTGAAGCAGAAGAAAAGCGAAGGCTAAAAATGAGTCCCTAAAAGAACAAGGGTTTCAGTCTCTGACCACAAATGATTTGCATAAAGGCTTACAGCATTATCACGTTTTTTAAGTATTCGCACAGGTTTGTCTTCGGAGTTGTCATATATACTGATCCTATCGCATACAGAACACAAACGTGGCAACAAATCCAGTGCTTTATAATATCTACTAACAATTTTGTCTGCAGGCACATTATGACCACCATCACTCAAACGTGACTGCACTCTTAATACATTTATTTCAGGGGTCTTTGTAATCACATACAAACAACGTATGAAATAACCATATTCTTTAGCTTTTTCTAATAGCACTATATTTCTATCGGTGGATAAAACTGTTTCAAAAGTAAAAGGTATTTTTGCTTTAATCAAATCTTCTCGCATTTTTGTAGCAATCTGGGCAGCTTCTAGGTCTGAATACGAAGCTCCTTTTTTAATACTATCAGCATTAACATAAGGTCCAACAATATCTTGCAATAAGGTCATGCTTGTTTTGCCCGAACCATTAGGACCTGCATACATGCGTATTTCTGGTTTCATAAAGTAATCAAGATTAAGAGTTGTCAGATTGCTCAAGATAGGCTTTTCCAGTTTTTCCATCATAAACGGCAACTGGAATTCCTTGATTTTTCATTTGATTAACTTTAGCTACTACAGCACTTGCAATCTTTGCATCTTCACGCTTTTCGCTATCGGAAAGAACCTCGTTGCGATTGATAGTCCATCCGTTGTGAACTTTATTTTTTTGATTATCCATACTGACCTCTTAAGGGGTGAGTGTTGCATCATTGTTAGTGTTAGGCTATATGGTTAGTGTGCATTTTGCAAGGGTAATTTGTTCCTTGTTAAGATAATGTCAATATTAGCAAGCCTCTTTTTGCTGTTTCAATGCCCCTACCCTATCAATATTTAGTCGAACATGAAAACGCATTTTCAATGCATTTTTCTAAAGGCACGCTCACTCCAAATCCCCCTATAGGGGACGCCAGAAGTAAATTCTGGCTTATTTTACGTGGCGCGAAATTTTTCTTACAGAAAAATTTCCTTAGTCGAGCCTTGAAAAACAAGTGTGTTAATGCCGTAAAAATGCCCGAAAGTCGCATTACATGCTTGGTTTCTGGCATTTTTTCTGTAGCCACTTCTATGTTTTACATCCGCAATTATACATGGTTGTACAGTTTTTCAGGCTCAACTATTTAATTACGGCTTTCTGACGTAAAAGGCATGGATTGTTTCGCTACATAAAATTTTAGCCAAAAAAACAAACACAGTAATGCATTGATTTACTTAAAAGTAAAACACAATCACCTCAGAAAATCGTAATTTAATCTTTTAATAATATTTTATCCTTCCAAAAATCCCAATCATATGTTTTATATGCGTGACAACCAAAGGGAAGTTTAAAGTTGTTCATGGAAAACAAAACGCGTGGCTGTATCTCAAAAGAAAAAGCTAAAGCAATTGTCGGGGGAGCAACTTTAAAATTTGGATCCAATTGTGGCCCATACTCTGCAAAAAAAATATCTTCATTTATGGGAATGTCCATAAACATACTCATAACACTAATATCTAAAAATACGGTTTTTGGGTGTGTTGAAAAACTTTCTTCTCCAGAATGCGAAATTGCATGCTGATAAGGCACTTTCTTTTTGAGAAGATTAATAAATGAAGTTACATTGCGTAAAGAAAACCCTCCATTGCCTGTATATGGTAAAAATGGGGAATCTGGTGTGGATAAACCATGCCCCACAAAAAAGGGAGCTCCAATAAAATCATAACCAGCTTGAGACCAATACGTTAACTCATCCCTAAAAACCCATGCATCCAGCTGATAAATAAGAATATATTCATATTGTGAAAAACGCTCATAAAAATCTGTAGTGAGTAAAAGTCTACTGTATGTTCGCACGCTTTCAAAATTGTTATCTGGGAAAGGAGTCAGCAGTAAGGTAACATTGTGCTTAGCAGCAATATCTTCATAACTAGAAATATCCAATTTTGAAGGGAAAACTAAATGTATGGGGTGTTGAGGTAAAATTTTTAGGCATTGTTCAAAAGAAGATATTTCATTTGAAGACGGTGTATTTTTATAAGCTATGATAACTACAGCATTTTTGGGTAATTTATAATTTTTCTTTGTCATACCACTCTCTGCAAATACATTAAAATATCAATGAATATCACAAACATACATACAATTTGCATAACTGAATTCTGAACATTCGTGAACATAGAATACATATTTTTTATTATAATTGCCAGCCTGTATAGACCGCCCATGAAATCAAGGTGATTATTGTTTAAGCAAATCGATAGTAAAAATCATTCAAGCACACAATATCAAAGCCTTTGTTCTAATTCTTTAGATAAAGCTTCATGCAACGGATTGCCAGTATTTTCTTGCCGCTCTATACGATAAAACATACGGTCAAAAATGATATCTGCTACAGACACAATATGAAGGGCACCGCTTGCTATTTCATTTTCCACTACCTTGGGAGAAAGGCAAGAAAGAGTTTTGGGATTATGTAAAACATGCTTAATAGCATCGGTATGGGCAAGTTCAAGATATTGCTCTGGACGTAAGCCACAAGGGGCAAGGTGACGTAAAAAAGTTTCGCGAGTGCCTGAACCTGTTTCTCGTAAAAGCCAAAAATAATCCATAAGCTCGTTTATACTATGCTCTTTTTCTGCCAAGGCTTTGTCAGAAGTTACAATAACAAGTTTTTCCTTACCAATGGGTGTTACGACGAGATTTAATGCATTTACATCACCCTCTACAAAGCCTATATCCAATTGGCCACTTTCCACTTGCTGCACAATTTCACTGGTATTACCCGACAAACAATCAAGCTCCACATGTGGATAACGAATTTTCATATCATATAAAATTTGCGGAATAACCCAATTGGCAAGGGTGACTGAAGCTCCCACATAAAGCTTTCCCAAAAGCTCATCGCTAGAAAGAAGCGATAAAATATTAGTGAGTTGGCTATAGACCGGCGACAGGCGTTTTTCAAGCAAACGGCCTTTTTCATTAAGTCGAATACCACGACCCACACGATCAAAAAGAGTGATACCAATTTCTGCTTCAAAATCCCTTAAAGCACTGGATACTGCCGCCTGAGAAATGAACATTTTATGTGCAACATCACGCATATTGGGCGTGCGCGCCAAGG
>CAYJGS010000189.1:0-4158 GCA_964369505.1 uncultured Desulfovibrionaceae bacterium
ATCCTTGATAATGATTTTAGTAAGCGTCAAATCCAAGAATTTTACTCTTTTGCTCGTGTACGTGAATTTTACAAAGATACCCGCGAAGTTGTGTTTGAAATCAACTTTGAAGATCCACACGAAGTTATTTACTGGTGGGTTTTTGGCGGTGTTCGCGTGAATTATGAAAAGTAATTTTGCCGCTTAATAATGCAAAGTATTGGTGGCTCAGTATGGAAGGCTTTGCCATCAATGCTTTGTATTCTAATAGATAATTTTTACAAGATTTAAGAGGAGAGATAGTATGTTAAGGAAATTTGTTTGCGCGTCGGTTATAACGGCAGCACTGTGCGGCGCTCATGTTCAGGAAAGTAAAGCTGTAGAATTTAAAATTTTTGGTAGTTTTAAGACCATGATAGATGTTATGGGCGGCGGTAACTTTATGGGGCAAGACCGCAAGGGGGGCAGTGTATATGGTTCTCAATGGTCAGCATTGCACCAAACACGCGATAATTTTGAAGTTTTTAATACTTTTCATATTGGTGTGGATGCTATAGCTTCTGAACAACTTATGGGTAGAGTGCTTTTTGAAATTGGCGGCTTACGGTATGGCCGTGGTGTAGATAGTGCTGCTCTTGGTGCCGACGGTAAGGCTATGGAAGTGCGCCATGCCTATATTGACTGGATGGTTCCCAATTCTGAGCTAAAATTACGCATGGGTTTGCAAGCATTTAATCTTCCTGGTTTTGCTTTAGATTCTCCCATATTAGCAGCAGATTTGGCAGGTATTGTTGGCACGTATAAATTTAATAATAATGTGTCACTTACCGCTGCGTGGTTGCGTCCTTTGAACGATAACTTTGCCGGAAATGATCAATTTGCCGCCAATGTATATGATAATTTTGACTTAGGTTCTTTGCTTTTACCCATACGTTTTGACAGTGTTAAAGTGACGCCTTGGATTTTAGGTGGTGCTATGGGGCAAAATACTTTGCAGCCTACCATCAGTAATAGTATCAATGACACCAAGGCTATCAGGAACTATAATTTCAATACAGGTCAGGGTATTGAGCATTTGCAATTGCGCGACGGTTTAATGCCTGCAGCTTTTAGTACGGCAAGTCCTTCTGCCATGCACGATCAATACACCACCATGGGATGGGGTGGCTTGACCACTGAAATTTTTGCCACCGAATCCTTAGCGTTTAAATTCGACGGCGCTTATGGTTTTGTGGACAGTGGTAAAGAGTATTTGAATAGAGACGGCTGGTTTGCCATGTTGCTTGCAGAATATAAAGCAGATTGGGGACTTCCTGGCTTATATGCTTGGTATTTTAGTGGAGATGATGGTGACATCCAAAATGGTTCAGAACGTATGCCATATATTTCCAGTACTAATAACTGGAGGCATAATTCTTTGTCTTCCTTTGGTTATCGCGGAAGCCCTACAGCTGCTGGCGGTAAAGGGGTATTGGGTACAAACCCAAGCGGAACATGGGGTATTGGTGCGCGTATTAAAAACTTAAGTTTTTTTGATAAAATAAAGCATACTATACGCGTAAACTATATGGGCGGTACCAACTCTCCTGAAATGGCGGATTATATTACAGGCAGAAAGGGCTCCAGTAATGGGCATACCGTATATCGTAATAATACAGATTTTAACTCTTTTGGGGTATATTTTACCACGGCTGATTCTGCCATTGAAGTGAACTTGGATAATAGCTGGAAAATATATGATAACCTTGAGATGACTTTTGAGCTTGGTTATATTCATCTTTGGATGGACAACAATGTATGGGGTAAAGTGGGTAACGATACCACCGACAGCTTAGTTTTAGCTGATGCCTTTAAATGCTCTATTCAATTCCATTATACCTTCTAGTTTGATGTAAGGTATGCCGCTAAAAAGGGAATGGATGCAACATCATCCATTCCCTTTTTTGTGTAAGCTTTTTTATTTTGTGCAGTTACTCTATCTCGCTATGGGTTGCATCCCCTTAAGCCCGCCTTGTCCTGTAGATTCAAGCACGGCGCGCCATAAATCAGAATAAATATTCAGCTTACGGCGTTTCATGGTCACTAAATCCAGTGGCAAGTGCACAAAGCGGTCTTGTAATTTGGCCACCACCATATTGGTGCGTCCGGCCATGGCCGCATGCACGGCATTTTGCCCTAAAAAACCACAGTATACACGGTCATTACCATTGGCCGGTACTGAGCGTATCATATAGCTTGGGTCGATAACTTTCATAACATGTGGAAAATTACGCTCTTTAAAATAGGCTTGGATTTCTGTTTTAAGTAAACCGCAAATATCGCCAAGTTTTCGATTGCCCGAAGCGTCTGTGCTTTCTTCTTTTTGCATAAGGTGTTGCCCAGCCCCTTCGGCCACCACAATAACAGCATGTTTACGCTCTAAAAGGCGCTGTTCAAGAGCCGGTAAAAGGCCGCCTTCTCCGTGTAAGGTAAAAGGGGCTTCTGGAATGAGTACAAAGTTCACTTCTTTCAAGGCCAAAGTGGCTTGAGCCGCAATAAAGCCCGATTCACGCCCCATGAGCTTCACCATGCCAATGCCATTGGGCACGCAGCCAGCTTCGGTGTGGGCTGATTGAATGGCTTCTGTGGCTTTGTCTACTGCTGTGTCAAAACCAAAGGATTGTGAAACAAAATTTATATCATTATCAATGGTTTTGGGCACGCCAATGACAGATATGCGCAAATTTCTTTCCTGCACTTCTTTATAAATAACAGATGTAGCTTTCATGGTGCCGTCGCCGCCAATGACAAAGAGCACGTTAATATTCATGCGCTCCAAGGTGTCCACAATTTTTTCTGGCGACTGAGGCCCGCGAGAAGACCCAAGCACAGTGCCTCCAAAAAGGTGGATACTGGACACAGATTCGGGGCTGAGTTCTTCTATTTTATGCCCAAAATCGGCCACAAAGCCTTCGAGCCCATAACGAAAACCAAGCACTCCCGGCACACGATAGGCATGGAAAGCTTCCATAACAATGGCGCGTATGACATCGTTAATACCGGGGCACAAACCACCGCAAGTAACAATGGCGCACTTGGCGCGGGTGGGGTCAAAATACAGTTTTTGCCTAGGGCCTGCGGCTTCAAATTCTAAACAAATAGGATCACAAACTTCTTCGCACAAATTTGAATCTACCAAAATGGGCAAGGTATCCTCAGGCGCCCACGTTTTATAGGGCAAAGGAGAATCGATTTTAGTAGGTCCCAACTGGCAAATATCTTTGGGGCTATTGGTAAAAGGGAGCATATTATCCTCCGGTGGGGATGTGTAATTCTTTGGCTTGTGCTTCCATGGATTTAATGGCTAGTTGTAAAAAGGCATCAAGTTCAAGGCCAAGTTCGCTGCATTGACGAATATTTTCGCGACTAACACTGGCAGCAAAGGCTTTGTCTTTCATTTTTTTCTTAAGACTTTTGGCTTCCATGCCGGTAATGCCTGTGGGGCGCACAAGGGCGGCTGTGACCACAAGACCTGTAACCGTTTCGCCACAGCGTAAAGCATAGTCTAATTTTGTGCTGGGAGTGTGGCCTGTCATTTCGCCATTGTGAGCGCGGATGGCTTGCAAAGCTTCTTCGGGTAGTTTGCCTTCAAGGATTTCGCAGGCCACAAGTCCGTGTGTTTCGGGTGTTTGTGCCGTTTGGGCATAGTCAACATCGTGCAAAAGCCCTGTGCGTGACCAAAGTTCCACATCTTCGCCAAGGTGTTCGGCAAGGGCTGCAAGCACCACTTCGGCAGCTTTGGCGTGTTGTAAAAGATGCTGGTCGCTGATGTGCGCACCAAGTAAAGACAAAGCTTCGTCACGAGAAAGTAAAAGGCTCATATATTACTCCTTGTACAAAAAAATACTCTTGGTATGAGGCATCGGTGCATTCATTGCGCAGAGGTCTCTTATTATGAGTATAATTGTTTTTGTTAGCTCTTGCAACCAACATAACACCAACATAACATAGTAATTCCATAGAAGAATTGCAATAAGCGCGTTTTGAGGGGGGTGTGGGGGGAACTTTTTGGCGGTGCAAGCACTTGTCCCTTTAGGGGAAAGTTCCCCCCACAAGAAAATTGATTAAAGGCAAAAAACATTAATTCTTTTCGGCTTGGGCTAAGATGAGTTCTACTTCATCAATGGTCAAGCCTACATT